>JACQAI010000531.1 GCA_016195115.1 Pseudomonadota bacterium | reverse complement strand
CGGTGGTCGGCCCGTCGCCCGAGCGCGGCGTCGTGCTCCAGAACTTCAGCATCTTTCCGTGGCGCCGCGTCGCCGACAACGTCGTCTATGGCCCCGAGATGCGCGGCATGCCGAAGCCCGAGCGCCGGCGGCTGGCGCGCCACTATCTCGACCTGGTCGGGCTCGCCGAGTTCGCCGACTACTATCCGCGCGAGCTCTCGGGCGGCATGAAGCAGCGCGTCGCGATCGCCCAGATGCTCGCGTGCAATCCCAGCATCTTCCTGATGGACGAGCCGTTCGGCGCGCTCGACGCGCTGACCCGCGAGGTGCTGCAGGATCAGCTGCTGCAGCTCTGGGAGCGCGACCGCAAGACCGTGCTGTTCGTCACCCACTCGATCGACGAGGCGGTGCTGCTGGCCGACTGCGTCGTCATCATGGGCACGCGGCCCGGCCGGGTGAAGCAGATCGTGCCGATCGATCTGCCGCGGCCGCGCCAGCCGACCGAGATCCGCGCCTTGCCCGAGTTCGGCCGGCTGCGCACCATGATCTGGTCGTCGATCCGCGAGGAGTCCCTGGAGGCGGCATGACCGATCAGCCGACCACCCGCCGCCTCGCCGCGCCGGCCGTCCGGGTCGCGACGGACGACGCCCCGCCGGCGGCGCTGCGCGTCGCGCGGGCGCTCGCGCGCTACTACCCGGTGGCGCTGATCTTCGCCGCCTGGGAGCTGTGCTCGTGGGTCGGGCTGTTCGACCCGATCTTCGTGCCGGCGTTCTCCGACGTGCTCGTGACGCTCTACGCCGCGCTGTTCGTCACCCACGAGCTGCTGGTCCACGTTGGCTACAGCGTCGGGCGCGCCGCTGTCGGCCTGGTGATGGGCGCTGCGGTCGGCATCACGATCGGCATCCTGATGGGGCGCTTCCGGTCGATCGAGAGCTTCGTCGATCCGCTGATCTCGGCGCTGTTCCCGACGCCCAAGCTGGCGATCTTCCCGCTCATGATGGTGTTCCTCGGCATCGGCGACGCCTCCAAGATCGCGCTAATCTTCCTCGGCTGCTTCTTCCCGATGGTGATCAGCACCTACACGGGCGTGAAGAACGTCGACAAGTATTTCATCTGGAACGCGCGCACCAAGGGCGCCAACGACCGCCAGGTGATGCTGACCGTGGTGTTTCCCGCCGCCATGCCGTTCGTGTTCGCCGGTCTGCGCGTCGCGACCGCGACGGCGTTCCTCCTGATCGTCGCGTCGGAGCTGATCGCCGCCAACGAGGGGCTCGGCTATTTGATCATCTACGCCCAGCGCACCTTCAACGCGCCGATGATGTTCAGCGGCGTCCTGATGGTCGCGACCATGGGCTTCATCGCCGACCGGCTGCTGCTGGCGCTCGGGCGCTGGCTGTTCGCCTGGCAGGAGCGGGAAGGCACATGAGGCGCATGCTCGCCATCCTCGCGCTCGGGCTTGGGTTGATGGCGCCCGCGGTCGTGCTGGCCGCGGAAACCAAGCCGATCGCCGTCAAGTACGCCTATCAGCCGACCGCGCCGATCGCGACCTTCATCGCCGCCACCGGCATCGGCGCTTTCGAGAAGGAAGGCCTCAAGGTCGAGGTCGAGAACGGCACCGAGCCCGCCGTGATGATGCAGATGATCCAAGCCGGCCAGGCGCAACTGACCGGCAGCGGGATCCCGTCGCTGCTCCAGGTCTCGTCGGTCGGCGCCAAGCTGCGCGCGGTGGCGACGCTCGAATACACCTTCACGGACGACGACGGGTTCTCTGCCGAGGCCGTGTTCCTGGTCGCGCCGCAGGATCGCGGCATCAAGACGCTCGCCGACCTCAAGGGACGGCGCTTGGCGATCTCGAGCTACTCGACCGCATGGTCGCACGCCCTGACCTCGCATCTCATCGAGCGCAACATCAACCCCAAGGACGTCACCTACCTGGTTGTACCGTTCCCCCAGATGCCCGGCGCGCTGCTCACCCGCGAGGTCGACGCCGCGATCATCACCTCTACCGAGTACGTGCGCACCGCACAGCGCACGCCGGTCGAGGTGCTGATGAGCGGCACCCAACTTACCCGGATGAAACTCGACCTGACCCAAGCGATCGTCGGCCGCGACGACTGGCTCAGGCAGAACGAGGACACGGTCGTGCGCTTCATCAAGGCGCTCTATCGAGCGCGACAGTTCATGCAGCAGGACAACGCCGAGACCGGTGGCCGCAAGGTCCGCCAGATGATCCAGGCGCAGACCAAGTTCGACGAGTCGCTGAGCGAGACCTATTACAAATATCGGGCCGCCTATGTCGGCCGCGAGCTCAAGCACACCAACCCGCTCGACATTCCGAAATCGACCGTCGTGCGTTACCGCGACACCATGGCCGACGCCAAGCTGCTGACCGGCAAGGCGCCGCTCGAGTACGACACCCTGGTCGATCATCGCTACCTCAAGCGCGCGCTGGCCGAGCTCGGCGTCGCCTGGGACCCCACCAAGGTCGAGCCATGAGGGGAATGCGGCGGCGGATGGCGCTATACTCGCCGGGACGCGTTGGAGGCAGGAATCGCCATGGCTGAGATCGTGCTCGGGATCGGCACCTCGCACACGCCCATGCTCAACCTCGGTCCGGAGGACTGGCCGTGCTTCGCCGAGCTCGACCGGGTGCGCCCGAACCTGCACAAGGACGGGCGGCCGGCGACCTACGCGGACCTGCTGGCGGTGGCCGGGCCGCACATCGTCGGCGAGATCACGCCCGAGCGCTTCACGGCCCGCCACGCCACGGTCCAGAAGGCGATCGACCGCCTGGCCGAGGAGCTGCGCCGCGCCGAGCTCGACGCCCTGGTGGTGGTCGGCGACGACCAGCACGAGCTGTACCACGGCGACAACATGCCGGGCGCGCTGATCTATCACGGCGACACCATCGCCAACGTGCCGCTGCGCACGCGCAACCCCGGGCCCGAGTGGGCGCGCCGGCCCGAGTGGTCGAAGCGCGCCGCGGCGCGCTATTACGAGGAGCGCGAGCCGCGCCACTATCCGGTCGACGCGGCGCTGGCGCGCCATCTGATCGGCGCACTGGTCGACGCCGAGTTCGACGTCGCGGTCGCCGACCATCTGCCCGACGGCGAGGGCGAGGGCCACGCCATCGCGTTCGTGCACAAGCGCATCATGACCCAGGGCGTGCTGCCGGTCGTGCCGGTGTTCCTCAACACCTACTATCCGCCCAACCAGCCGACGCCGCGGCGCTGCTACCGGCTCGGCCAGGCGATCCGCGCCGCCATCGAGAGCTATCCGAAGCGGATGCGCGTCGGCGTCATCGCGTCGGGGGGCTTGAGCCACTTCACGGTCGACGAGGAGCTCGACCGCGGGATCATCGCGGCGTTGCAAGCCAAGGACGGCGCGGCGCTCCAGGCGCTGCCGCGTGAAAAATTGCAGGCCGGCAGCTCGGAGATCCGCAACTGGATCTGCGCCGCCGGCGCCATCGAGCACCTGACCCTGCGCTGGGTCGAGTATCAGCCGGGCTACCGCACACCGGCCGGCACCGGCACCGCGATGTGCTTCGCGCACTGGTCGTGAGGGGAGCGGACCATGGATTTTGACGTCGGAGGAACGCGATGACGACGGCGAGCGAAGGCGCGGAGCTGACCCGGGTCGGTCCCGGCACCGTGATGGGCGAGCTGATGCGCCAGTACTGGATCCCGGCGGCGCAGTCCTCGGAGCTGGTGCGCGACGGCGCGCCGCTGCGGCTGTTGTTGTTGGGCGAAAAACTCATCGCGTTCCGCGACTCGGCGGGCCGGGTCGGCGTGATGGACCATCGCTGCCCGCACCGCTGCGCCTCGCTGTTCCTCGGGCGCAACGAGCAGGGCGGGCTGCGCTGTGTCTATCACGGCTGGAAGTTCGACGCCGACGGCAACTGCGTCGACATGCCGAGCGTGCCGGTGCACCAGGATTTTCGCGACAAGGTGAAGGCCAAGGCGTATCGCGTCACCGAGCGCGCCGGGCTGATCTGGGTCTACATGGGCGCGCGCGAGACCGCGCCGCCGCTGCCCGCGTTCGAGACCTTGCTGGTGCCCGACGACGAGGTCGGGGTCTCGTGCATCGCGCGCGATTGCAATTTCCTGCAGGCGCTCGAGGGCGACATCGACACCTCGCATTTTGGCTTCCTGCACGCCGGCCACATCGATCCTGCCGACGTGCCCGACGACCACCCGATCGCCAATACGGTGGCGATCCGCGCGCCCGAGTACCACGTCGCCGACACGCCGTGGGGCACCCAGTACGCCGCCTACCGACCGGCCGGGCCCGGGCGCACCTACTGGCGCTTCGCCAACTTCCTCTTCCCGTTCTGGACCCAGCAGCCGCAGGGCGAGTTCGGCGAGCACGTGCACGCGCGCGCCTGGGTGCCGCTCGATGACCACCACACCATGTACTACTACCTGTTCTGGAGGCGCGGCTCGGCGTCGATGGCGCGGCCGCGTCCGAGCCTCAAGGGCGGCAAGGCGATGGGCGGCGGTACCGCCGCGCCGACCTTCGTGCCCAACACCACCGACTGGCTCGGGCGCTGGCGGCTGGCCGCCAACGAGAGCAACGACTGGAGCATCGATCGCGAGGCGCAGCGCACCAACGCGATCTACACCGGCATCAACAACATCCACACCCAGGACCAGGCGGTGACCGAAAGCATGGGGCCGGTCACCGACCACGCCCACGAGACCCTCGGGCCGTCCGACCTGATGATCGCACGCACGCGCCGGCGGCTGCTCTCGGCGGCGCGCACCTTGCGCAAGACCGGCGCCTTGCCGCCCGGCATCGACGACCCCGAGGTGTTCCGCGGCGCGCGCAGCGGCTTCTTCGTCAGCGACGACAAGAGCCCGTGGCAGGAGATCTACGCCAAGACGCTGGCCGCCGCGGTGCGCCCGGCGGCGCCGCGCCAAGCCGCCGAGTAGGCGCTCGCCGCCGTGAAGCCGTTCACCGATTCATCCGACATCCGCAGCGACGGGCCGGCGCTCGCCGCGCGGATCGCGCAGGACGGTTATCTGTTCGTGCCAGGGCTGCTGCCACGCGACGCCGTGGCCCAGGTTCGGCGGGAGTTCCTCGACCTCGCCGCTGTCGGCGGCTGGCTCGCCCGCGGGGAACCGGTGGCGGCCGGCATCGCCAACCTGGAGCGTGCCTGCAAGGACCCCGAGCCGAAGTACATCGAGGCGTTCCGTCCGATGTGGGCGCTCGAGTCGCTGCATCGCCTCAAGCACCATCCCAACATCGTCGGCCTGCTCGAGCGCCTGTTCGGCGAGCCGGTGCTGGTGCATCCGCTGCTGGTCGCGCGCAACATCTTCCCGCAGACCGGGACCTTCGATTTCACGACCAGCTCGCACCAGGACCGTATCCACATCGGCGGCGGCACGAGCTACGCGGTTTGGGTGCCGTTGGGCGACTGCCCGCGCGAGAAGGGCAGCCTGCTGATCGCCGCGGGATCGCACGTCCAGGGCGTGCGCGATTTCACCATCGCGGGCGGCGCCGGCGGGTTGGAGACCGTCGAGGATTTCGCCGACCAGTGGGTCGGCTCCGACTTCGCGATCGGCGATGCCGTGATCTTCGTCGACACGGTGGCGCACAAGGCGCTGCCCAATCGCACGCGCGAGCTGCGCCAGAGCTTCGATGCGCGCTACCAGCGGCTCGCCGATCCGATCGCGGACGTCAGCGTGCGGACCTACGGCGACATGATGACGTGGGACGAGGTCTACACCGGCTGGGCGCGCGACGATCTGAAATACTACTGGCGCGCCCAGGGCGCGCGGGTCGTGCCGTACGATCGGCAATACTACGACAAACGCGACGCCATCGCCTTCGATCTCGCCGAGCGCGGCGACCGCCTGGCGCGCGACACCTTGCTCCGCATCGTGCAGCGCGATCCCGACGCGACCAAGCGCGACCGCGCGAGCCGGTTGCTCGTGGCGCTGGATAAGGCCAGCTAGATCCCGCGCCGACGCGCCGGCGTCGGGTTGATCCGGCGTGTCTCCGGCAGCGCGCCCGCCTGGTCGATCGCGCGGCCCAGCGCACCGTGCAGGTCGCGCGCCTCGTCGAGCGACAGATCGAGCAGCTTGCGCTCCAAAAAGATCTGAATTCGCCGGCTCAAGGTCCAGCCGACGCGCGGCCGGCGCGCCGTCAGGTTGATCAATCGGGCCCCCATATCCGGACCAACGCTTGCGCGGCATCCCGCGTTCGGTCGCTGCCGCAAACCGCCGCCAACAAGTGCTAAGCTCGGCTAGGGTTGGGAGGGGTTTGGCCGGGATGGTCGAGCGTCGGCGCGTGTTCATTTCATCGCCGGGCGACGTCGCCGAGGAGCGGCGGCGCGCGGCGCTGGTGATCGGCCGGCTCAAGCGCGAGTTCCAGCGCTTCTTCGAGTTGTCGGCGGTGCTCTGGGAATACGAGCCGATGCTCGCCTCGGGCCACTTCCAGGACATCATCGAGCGGCCGTCGGCGACCGACATCGTCGTCCTGATCCTGTGGTCGCGCCTGGGCACGCCGCTGCCGACCGACCGCTATCAAGGCATCGACGGCCGCGTACCGGTGACCGGCACCGAATGGGAGTACGAGGAGGCGCTGCAGGCGCACCGCACGGGCGGCTCGCCCGACCTGCTGGTCTATCGCAAGACCGCGCTCGAAGGCATGGCGCGCCTCGACAACCTCGACGTCCAGAAACAGCAGTGGGAGGCGCTGCAGGCGTTCTGGCGGCGGCATTTCGAGGAGGGCGGCGCGTTCAAGGCGGCGTTCAACAGCTTCGGCGATCTCGACGCCTTCGAGGCGATGCTCGAAGCGCACCTGCGCGAGCTGCTGCGCGGCCAGATCGCCAAGCCCGGCGCCGCGACGCCGTCGGGCGGCATCGTCTGGCACCAGGGCTCGCCGTTCCGCGGTCTGGCCGCCTTCGAGATCGAGCATGCGCCGGTGTTCTTCGGCCGCGCTCAAGCCGAGCGCGAGGTCACCGAGGCGCTGATCGCGCGCGCTGCGGCAGGCTGCGCTTTCATGCTCGTGCTGGGCGCCAGCGGCTCCGGCAAGTCGTCGCTCGTCCGCGCCGGGGTGCTGCCGGCGCTGATGACACCCGGCGTGATCGACCGCGTCGATGTGTGGCGCTACTGCCTGTGGCGCCCGGGCGAAGCCGCCGGCGATCTATTCGAGGGGTTGGCCGCCGTCTTGACCGACCAGGCGACCGCGCTGCCCGAGCTGGTCGGCGCCGGCGTCGCGGCGTCGGACCTGGCGCGCCAGCTGCGCGCGGCCGATGCCATGCCGTCGATCCGCGTCGGCCTGAACGCTGCCGCGGCGAAGCTGCGCCGGGCTACCGGAGCGCCGCCGGCCACTGCGCGCCTCATCCTGGTCATCGACCAGCTCGAAGAGCTCTTCACCTTGCGCGACATCGACGCCGACGCGCGCGAGCGGTTTATCGCGCTGCTCGAGCATCTCGCGCGCGCCGGCGTCTGGGTGGTCGCGACCATGCGGAGCGACTTCTATCCACGGCTCGCCGAGCTGCCGCGGTTGCGCGATCTCGCGGTGGGCGGCGGCCAATATCACCTGCTGGCGCCGCGTCCGGCGGAGATCGAGCAGATGATCCGCCTGCCGGCGGCGGCTGCGGGATTGCGCTTCGAGGTCCACGAGACCAGCGACATCGGGCTGGACGCGGTGCTGCTCGAGGCCGCGGTCAAGGATCCCGGCGCGCTGCCGCTGCTGGAGTTCGCGCTCGACGAGCTCTATCGCGCCGACGTCGAGGCCAAGCGCGGCGACGTCCTGACGTTCGCCGCCTACGGCGCAATGGGCGCGCTCGATGCCGCCGGCCGCGCGATCGGCGGGCTCGAGGGCGCGATGGCCCAGCGCGCCGACACCGTCTGCGGCCAGTTGCCGCCAACGGTCGCCGAGGCGCTGCCGTGGGTGCTGCGTGCCCTGGTCACCGTCGACGACGATGGCGCGCGCGCGACCGCGCGGACGGTCGCGCTCGGCGCGATCGCGACCTCGTCAGAGCGCGCCGCCGCGGTCGATGCGCTGGTCGCCGGCCGGCTGGTGATCGGCAGCGGCTCGGCGGACACCGCGGTGCTGCGCCTGGCGCACGAGGCGCTGCTCAGCCATTGGCCGCGCCTCGCCAGCTTGATCGAGCAGGACCGCGGCTTCCTGCGCGCACGCGGCCGGCTCGAGGCCGACCGGGCGCGCTGGCAGGCCGATGGCGAGCCCGACGAGGGCCTGCTGCCGGCGGGACGCCGGCTCGCCGAGGCCGAAGAGCTGCTGGGCGAGCGCCTCGACGAGCTCGACGCGGCGACGATCGCCTACATCGAGCGTTCGCTCGAGCGCGACCGCCGGCAGCGCGAGCGCAAGCTGCGGCTCACCCGCATGGTCGCCGGCGCGCTGTCGCTGCTCGCGATCGCCGCCGCGGGCTTCGGCTGGTACGGGTTCAATCGTCGCGCCGAGGCGGAGCATCAGCGCGCGATCGCCAGCGCCGAGCGGGAGGATGCCAAGAGCGAGCTGCGCCGGGCGCAGCTCAGCCAGTCGCAATTCCTGACCAGCCTGGCGCGGCAGAAGATCGACAGCGCGGACTACGAAGCCGCGGCCCTGCTCAGCCTGGCGGCGTTGCCGTCGCGCGATCAGCCGGACCGGCCGCTGTGGCGCCCCGCGGTCGACGTGCTGCGGATCGCCGCCGAGATCGACCGCGTGCGCCACGTGCTGACCGGCCACGAGGACACCGTCCAGTCGGCGGTGTTCAGCCCGGACGGCCGGCGCGTGTTGAGCGCGTCCGACGATAAGACGGCGCGGCTGTGGGATGCCGAGACCGGCTCCTTGCTGGCGGAGCTGCGCGGCCACGGGGAATGGCTTGGCGCGGTCGTGTTCAGCCCCGATGGCCGCCGCGCCCTGACGACATCCGAGGACAAGACCGCGCGGCTGTGGGATGGCGAGACCGGCGCCGCGTTGGCCGTGTTGCGCGGCCATGAGCGCGGCGTCGGGGCGGCCGCGTTCAGCCCGGACGGCCGGCGTGTCGTCACGGCATCGACGGATCGCACGGCGCGGCTGTGGGACGCCGAGACCGGCAGCGCGCTGGCGGTGCTGCGCGGCCACACTGGTCCGGTGGCGACGGCGGCGTTCAGCCCGGACGGCCGGCGCGTCGTCACGGCGTCGCGCGACGGCACGGCGCGGGAATGGGATGGCGAGACCGGCGCCGCGCTGATCGAGCTGCGCGGGCACGACAGTCGGGTCGCCGCCGCGGTGTTCACCCCCGACGTGCGGCGCATCGTCACCGCCTCAGCCGACACCACGGCGCGCCTGTGGGATGGCGAAACCGGCGCCGAGCTGGCGGTGCTACGCGGCCACACGACGGCGATCGTTGCGATCGCCGTCAGTCCCGATGGGCGACGGATCGCCACGGCGCCCGCGGAAGGCCTGGCGCGGCTGTGGGATGGCGAAACCGGCGCCATGCTGAATTTCATGCGCGGGCACGAACGCGGGGTTTCGTCGGTGGCGTTCAGCCAAGACGGGCGGCGGGTCGTGACCGCGTCCGACGATGCGACCGTCCGGCTATGGGACACCGAGACCGGGGCAGGGCTTGCCGTCTTGCGGGGCCACGGCAATGCGGTCGGCGCGGCGGCGTTCAGCGCCGATGGGCAACGCGTCGTCACCGCATCTGCCGATCGCACGGTGCGCCTGTGGGATGCCCGGACCGGCACCGAGCTGGCGGTGTTGCGCGGCCACGACGACGGCATCCGGTCGGCGGTGTTCAGTGCCGACGGAAAGCGCGCGCTCACCGCGTCGCGGGATCGGACGGCACGGCTATGGGACGTCGCGACCGGTGCGTCGCTCGCGGTGTTGCGTGGACACGAGCGCTCCGTCGCATCCGCGGGGTTCAGCCCGGATGAGCGCCGCATTCTCACGGCCTCCGAGGATCGGACGGCGCGACTGTGGGACGCCGCGACCGGCGCCGAGCTGGCGGCGCTGCAGGGGCACGAGGGCGGGCTCAACTCGGCGGTGTTCAGCACCGATGGACGGCGGATCGTCACGGCGTCGAGCGACAAGACCGCGCGGCTGTGGGATGGCGAAACCGCGGCTCCGCTCGTGGTGCTGAACGGTCACACGGGCGGGGTCATTTCGGCGCGGTTCAGTCCGGACGGTCGACGTGTCGTCACCGCGTCCAGCGATCAAACGCTGCGGCTGTGGGACGTCGGCACCGGCGCCGCGCTGGCCGTTCTGCCGGGTCACGACAGCGCCGTCCTCATGGCGGTCTTCAGCCCCGATGGTCGGCGCATCGTCTCGGCCTCCTGGGACAAGACGGCGCGGTTGTGGGATGGCGCCGACGGAACGCTGCTGACCGTGCTGCACGGACACGACAATGAGGTGATGTCCGCCGTGTTCAGCCCGGATGGGCGGCGCGTCGTCACCGCATCCCTGGATGCGACGGCGCGCGTTTGGGATGTCGAGACCGGGGCGCCGTTGGTCGCGCTCCGCGGGCATGAACATGGCGTGGCCTCGGCCGTCTTCAGCCTCGATGGGCGCCGGATCGTCACCGCCTCCTGGGACACCACGGCGCGGGTCTGGGATGCCCAGTCGGGGGCAACGCTGGCCGTGCTGCGGGGGCACGAGAACCGGGTCGACGGGGCGACGTTCAGCCCCGACGGTCGGCGCGTCATCACGGCGCCACGGGACAAGGCAGCCCGCCTGTGGAGCGTCGAGATCGGCGCGTCGGTGCTGTCCAGCTCGGAAGGTCCGCTGGGGGAGGTCGAGGCCTTGGTCGCGTATGCGACGCTGGTCCGGACGCGCGCCCTGACCGAGGCCGAGAAGGCCGAGGCGTTTCTGATCGATGTCCAACCGGCGAAAGCGCCGGCGCCGGCCGCCGACCCGCATCCCGTCGCCGTCGAGGTGCCGGCCGATCCCGCCCAACTGGTCGCCTGGGTCGACCGCGTCGCGGCGTCGGGCGATCCGCGCGAGCACCACCGGCTCGGCGCGCTGTATGAGCGCG
>JACQAI010000607.1 GCA_016195115.1 Pseudomonadota bacterium | reverse complement strand
GGGACGTCCAGGAGGTCGTCGCGACCGCGCTCGGCGGCGAGACCGTGACGACCACCGTCGAGGGGCGCGAGCGCTACAGCGTCATCGTGCGCTACCCGCGCGGCCTGCGCGACGATCCGCAGGCGATCGGCAGCCAGGTTCTGGTGCCGGTCATGAGCGCCGGCGGCGCGGGGCCCATGATCCCGCTCGGCCAGCTGGCATCGATCCGGATCACCCAGGGGCCGCCGTCGATCCGCACCGAGAACGCCCAGCTCGTTGCCTATGTCTATGTCGACATGCACGGCCGCGACATCGGCGGCTTCGTGGCCGACGCGGCGCGGGCGGTGCGCGACCGCGTCAAGCTGCCGCCCGGCACCCACGTGCAGTGGAGCGGCCAGTACGAGTATCTCGAGCGCGCCAAGGCGAAGCTCGCGCTCGTCGTGCCGGCGACCTTGCTGCTGATCTTCGTGCTCCTCTATCTCAATTTCGGACGGCTGACCGAGACCCTGATCGTCATGCTCTCGGTGCCGTTCGCGCTGGTCGGCGGCGCCTGGCTGTTGTGGTGGCTGGGCTACAATTTGAGCGTCGCGGTCGCGGTCGGCCTGATCGCGCTGGCCGGCGTCGCCGCCGAGACCGGCGTCGTCATGCTGATCTATCTCGACCACGCGCTCGCCCGCGCACGCAGCGTCCGCACCGAGCAGGGCCGCACCATCGGGCGCGACGATCTCGATCAGGCGATCGTCGAAGGCGCGGTCGAGCGGGTGCGGCCCAAGATGATGACCGTGATCGCGATCATGGCGGGGCTGCTGCCGATCCTGTGGAGCACCGGCACCGGCTCCGAGGTGATGCGCCGCATCGCCGTGCCGATGGTCGGCGGCATGGTGTCGTCGACCATCTTGACCTTGCTCGTGATCCCGGCGGTCTACGCGCTCGCCAAAGGCTGGCGGCTGCCGCGTCGGGCGATGCGCATGGCGGCGGATGCGCCGGCGCTGTCGACGACAACATCGAGGTAGATGATGGATGGAGGGACGTTGACGGATTACGGGGACACACGGATTACGGGGACACAATACTAATTAAAACATTCGATCGGCTGCTCACCCGCCAGAGGTCGGGACCCAAACCGTCGGAAGTTGCGGGGACACAATATTTATTTAGTTTTTCCCCTTCCCGAGATTACGGGGACACAACATTTAACTGAAACATTCGATCGGCTGCTCGCCCGCCAGAGGTCGGGACCCAAACCCCGGCGCGAGCCGTAGCCGTGAGATAAGTATTATGTCCCCGTAATACGCGCGTAATACGCGTAATACGGGAGATAAGTATTATGTCCCTGGAATACGATCCGGAATACGATCCGGAATACGATACGATTATGTCCCCGGAATCCCGGGAATCCCAGAATACGACGCGCTCGTGATGACGGGTCGTCCCCATTGTCGATCTTGAGGGCCGCGCTATCCTTCGGGGCATGCGTGGCATGACCCAAGCTCTGGCGTGGCCCGGAGCGCCATTGGCGCTGCTGTCGGCTGCGCTGTTCGGCGCCAGCACGCCGCTTGCAAAGATGCTCCTGGGCGACGTCGGGCCTTGGATGCTCGCCGGGCTGCTGTATCTCGGGGCCGGTGTCGGGCTGTCGCTCATCCATCTCGGACGCCGTGTGCTGGGAATCAATTTTCCCGAGGCGCCGCTGCGGCGGACCGATCTGCCTTGGCTGGCGGCCGTCGTGCTGTCCGGCGGCGTCCTCGGGCCGGTTCTCTTGATGGTCGGGCTTGCCGTCACACCGGCTGCGTCGGCATCGCTGCTGCTCAACCTCGAGGGGTTGTTCACGCTCGCCATCGCCTGGGTCGTCTTCCGCGAGAATGTCGACCTGCGCATCGGCCTGGGCGCCGCCGCCATCCTGCTCGGCGCGCTTCTGGTGTCCTGGCAGGATGGCGGCGGCGGCTTTGGGTATGGCGCGCTCGCCATCGCTGGTGCCTGCCTGTGCTGGGGCATCGACAACAATCTGACGCGGAAGCTGTCGAGCGCGGATCCGCTGCAGATCGTGATGGTCAAGGGCTTGACGGCGGGAACGGTGAACGTGGCGCTGGCCCTGTTCCAGGGGGCCAGCCCGCCGGCGTCGTCGGTGGTGCTCTCCGCAGCCGTCGTCGGCCTATTCGGCTACGGCGTCAGCATCGCGTGTTTCGTGCTCGCGCTGCGGCATCTCGGCTCGGCGCGGACCGGTGCCTACTTCGCTTCAGCGCCGTTCATCGGCGCTCTTCTATCGGTCGCTCTGCTCAGCGAGCCCGTCAGCGTGCAGCTCATCGCCGCGGCGGCGCTGATGGCAATCGGCTTATATCTGCACCTCGTCGAGCATCATGAGCATGACCATGAGCACGAGGAGATCGTGCATGAGCATGCGCACGTGCATGATGAGCACCACCGGCACAGTCATATTTCCGCGGAGCCGGCTGGCGAGTCGCATGTCCACGTGCATCGGCATGTGCCGATGGTGCACCGGCATCCGCACTATCCGGACATCCACCACCGGCATTCCCACTGAGGGCCTGCCAACGGTCGCTTCGTCAGCCTGATATCGCCGAGAAGTCGACGATCAATGGTTCGTGTCTGCAGGCGCGCACGAATGCGAGAAGGCCATGGGGCGCGATCCCGGTGCTCTCGGTATTGACCAGCGGATGGAAGTTGATCTGCTCGGCACCGAAAAGAACCTTGTCGAGCACCACCCGCATGCCGCTGTCGGATTCGTTGATCAGCGCGAAGGGCGTGAGCGCGCCGGGCTCGACGCCGAGGATCTGCCGCATCAGGTCCGGTGCCGCAAAGCTGAGATGCCCGCTGGCGCCGATCGCCCGAGCGAGCGCCTTGAGATCGATCGTCCGGCTTTCCTCGACGACGACCATGAACAGCACCTTCTTCTTGTCCCGGAGCAGCAGGTTCTTCGTGAACGTCCCTGCCATGTCGCCGCGCAACGCCTTGCCCTCGTCGACGGTGCGATGGGCGGGATAGGGGACGGTGCTCGTCGTGATCCCCAAATCCGTGAGCCGCCCGAACAGGCGCTCTCGAGCGGCGCTCGACGTTTCGGCCGGCTGCGAAGGCTCAGAGGCCATGCGGGCGCTGCTCGACCGGCAGGCCCGCGGCCTTCCATTCGGGATAGCCGTCCTCGAGCCGGCGGACGTTGAAGCCGCGCGCCCGCAGCGCGGCGACCGCCTCGAACGACAAGACGCAGTAGGGGCCGCGGCAATAGGCCACGACCAGGTGCCCGGGAGGCAACTCGCTCAGACGGCGCTCCAACTCCGCGAGGGGTATGTTCAGCGCGCCCGGCAGGTGTCCGAGCGCGAACTCGTCTTCCGGCCGCACGTCCAGCAGGGTGGTACCGCCGTCGCGCAGCCGCGCGATGAGTTCATCGCGTGATACGGCCTCGAGCTCATCGCGCGCGCGAAAGTACGTCGTCACGACGCGCTCCATGTCGGCGACGCTGCGCTCGGCGACGCGGCGCAGGATCGTGAGCAGCGCGATGATGTCGTCGTCGGCCAAGCGATAGAGCACGCGCTTGCCGGCGCGCCGGGTCGCGACCAGACCGGCCCGCCGGAGCTGCTGGAGATGTTGGGAGGCGTTGGCGACCGAGAGCTTGCACACCGCGGCCAGGGCGTCGACCGAGCGCTCGCCTTGGCCGAGATGCTCGAGCAGCTCCAGGCGATGCTCGTGGGCGATGGCCCGGGCCACCTCGGCAAAACAGGCGAAGACCGTGCGGGCGGGCGCGCAGCTTGACATGACATTCCGGATGTTATTCTATCATTCGCGATATTGATTGAATCATCGGATGAAGTCAAGCGCGAGGTCGCCATGCCCGAACCTGCGCTGTCCTCGGAAATGCTGATCCGGCTCGGCTGCTTTCTGGGCGGGTTCGCCCTGATGGCACTTTGGGAAGCTGCCGCACCGCGTCGCGCCGTCGCGATCGGTCGCGCCGCGCGCTGGCCGCACAATCTCGGCCTGGTCGCGCTGAACACCGTCGTGTTGCGCGTGCTGTTTCCGATCGCGCCGGTCGCCGTGGCGCTGGTGGCCCAAGAGCAGGGGTGGGGTCTGCTGAACACCGTCAGCGTGCCGGGGTGGGCGGCCGTGGTGGCCGCGATCGTCGCGCTCGATCTCGCGATCTATTTCCAGCACGTGCTGTTCCATGCCGTGCCGGCGCTCTGGTGCTTGCACCGCATGCATCACGCCGATCTCGAGTTCGACGTCACGACGGGGCTGCGCTTCCATCCGATCGAGATCGTGCTGTCGCTCGTCATCAAGCTCGCGGTCATCGCCGCGCTGGGCGCGCCCGCGCTCGGCGTCGTGGCGTTCGAGGTGCTGCTCAACGCCACGTCGATGTTCAACCACGGCAACGTGCGCCTGCAGCCAGGCCTGGATCGCGTGCTGCGCTGGATCGTCGTGACCCCGGAGATGCACCGCGTGCACCACTCGATCGTACGCCGCGAGACCGACAGCAATTTCGGCTTCAATCTGCCGTGGTGGGACCGGCTGTTCGGCACCTATCGCGCCCAGCCCGCCGCCGGGCACGCCGGCATGACGATCGGCATCGACCAGTTCCGCGATCCGGCCCAGCTGCGGCTCGATCGCATGCTGATGCAGCCTTTTCGCGCCGACCCGAGCCCCACGGCCTTCACCAGCCCCGAAAGCCGCGTGTCATGAAGGCGAAGCAAATCTACCTGGACCACAATGCCAGCACCCCGATCGCGCCCGAGGTAGCGGCGGCGATGGCGCCGCTGCTGGGCGCCGGATACGGCAACCCGTCCAGCCCGCATTGGGCTGGTCTGCCCGCCCGCACAGCGCTGGAAGCGGCGCGCCGCCAGGTCGCTGCCCTGCTCGGTTGCGAGGCCGACGAGATCGTCTTCACGAGCGGCGGCAGCGAAGCCAACAATCTCGCGATCAAGGGCGCGTTCTTCGCCGCCGGCAATCGCGGCGATCACATCATCACGACCGCGATCGAGCATCCGGCGACGCTCGAGCCGTGTCGATTTCTCACGCGGCTCGGCGCGTCCGTCAGCTATCTGCCCGTCGACCGAGCCGGGATGGTCGATCCCGAACAGGTTCGGCGCGCGATCACGTCGCGCACCGTCCTGATCAGCGTCATGCACGCCAACAACGAGGTCGGCTCCATCCAGCCCATCGAGGACATCTCGGTGATCGCGCGCGAGCGCGGCGTCCTGTTGCATACCGATGCGGCGCAGTCGGCCGGGAAAATCCCGACCAAGGTCGACGCGCTCGGCGTCGATCTGCTGTCGATCGCGGGACACAAGCTGTACGCGCCGAAGGGCGTCGGCGCGCTGTTCGTGCGCCGTGGCGTCGATCTGGAACCCCTGATCCACGGCGCGGGGCATGAGGGTGGCCGTCGCGCCGGGACCGAAAGCGCACTCTTGGCGGTCGGCCTGGGCGCCGCGTGCGCGCTGGCTGCGGCCGCCGACTCCCGGCCCATCGCAAGCCTGCGCGATCGGCTCTGGCACGGCTTGCGCAAGGCCTTCGGCGAGCGCGTGGTCCTGAACGGCCATCCGGAGCGACGCCTGCCCAACACGCTGAATGTCTCGTTCGTCGGCATCATCGGCGCCGACATCCTGGCCCGCCTCGACGGCGTGGCGGCGTCGACCGGGTCGGCCTGCCACGCCGGGCGTGTCGAGTTGTCGCCGGTTCTTGCAGCGATGGGCGTGCCCGAAGTGGTTGGCATGGGCGCCATCCGCTTCAGCCTTGGACGCACGACGACCGCCGCCGAAATCGACCAGGTGATCGCGCGGCTGATGCGGGCGCTTCATCCGCGCGACGCTCTACTGGGATGCGCCGAGGGCCAAGCCCGGCCAGCATGAGCGGGACTTATTGCGGCGGGCTGCCTCGGTCGTGAATGCCGCGCACGGCCGCCGCGATCTTGCGCCAGAAGATCGCGGCCTCCTGGTCGCCCGCGGCCTCGTAATCGCGGACGCGACCATTCATGACGTCCGGCGCGTCGGCCCCGTACGCGGCGATTATTTTCCGCGCGATCGCGAAGATATTGCCAGCTCGATCCATCCGCATCGGCGGGTCCACGAGCGCGCGCGGTGCATTGGCTTGGCCCAACCGCCGACCGCCGCTCGCTGCGGCATCACCCGACCGCGGTGGGTCAGACGGGCGAGGCGACTGCCGTTCGAGATCGGCCGCGAAGGTCTCCAGGCCCGCCGCGGCACTCATCAGGGTCTCGCGGGGTGCCCCGTAGTGAAACCGCGCCATCCGCCGCAGCCGCGCTGCCCTCTCGCGCAGGGAATGCGGATCTTCCATACGTGAATCAACGTGATGCGCCTCGAGGAGTTCCTGACATACCGCCGATTGCTTCAGCAATCATGGGGTCTTCTCGGTCTCGGGCATGACGAAAATTCAAGGATCAATCGCGCGAAAAACACCTATCCAACGACATGGTTGCGTAAAGGCTGTGCACAGGCTTTGTGGATATCGGGGACTGACCGTCGCGAGTCACTGCCCTGCCGCGCCGTCGCGCCGGGCATCGTCCCGGGTCTGCGCCGTAGCGTTGTTCGGCTTCTTCGGTGCCGACGCCTGGACGGAGGCCAGCTACGCCTCGCCGTGGCGGCAGATAAGCCGATCCAATAGCCATACCTCGGTGGCTCGGTAGTGCGGCCTTAGCCGCAATAACTCCGCTCCCCACGTTGAGGCCGCCCCGTCGTCTGGAAGGTCGGCCTCTTCGACGTTGATGAGCTTGCCGTCCATGCCAACGAAATAGCAGCGATATCCAGCCATTGGCGTGCTCCCCTAATGCTCAGGCGGGAGCGCGCGCCAGCCTCACAGCAACCGGCCAATCTCTCGGCCACCGACGCCCGTCCGGGTCGCAGTCGGTGATGGCCGCGAGGGTACCACACATTTTAGGGAAATATGCCTGGATGCCGGGGAGAGTTGGGATATCCCTCCTATCGCGATGGCGCCCCAGGGGGCGATTCCCCAGGCCAGATCTCTAGACTTCCCGACGTGTCGACAGCAGCTTTCGGACCAGTGACCCAGTTGGGCCAGTCGTGGCGTGGCCGCACCCCGGCTGCGATCGCTTTCGCCGTCGCCGTGCTCGCGGGATCGCTGGCGGGTGCCGCGCAAGCGGTCGACACGATCCTCCTCAACGGCAAGATCCTGACCTTGGACGCGCGATCGTCGGTCGTGGCGGCGCTGGCGATCCGCGATGACCGGATCGTCGCGACCGGTGCTGCCGCCGACGTGCGCGCGCACGCCGGCGCCAGCACACGCGGGATCGAGCTCGGCGGCCGGACGGTCATTCCCGATCTCATCGACTCCCACATCCATGCCATTCGTGCCGGCCATTGGTTCGCGGTCGAGATCGAATGCCCGCTCGAGCAGAACTGAGGCGTCGCAACCTGTGACAGCATTGCCCCGCGCCTGCATCAACCGTCATTGAACGCTGCCCGCGGTTGCGGCTAATCTGGCTCTAACGCGCAGCGGTCCGCAGTGTGTCGTGGAGCCAGCTGTCGGGAGGACAGAGCCATGCCAAGCAATCTCATGCGATATGGTGTTTCGGCTGTGGTTGCCGCTGCGCTGGCGATCGCGGCGCCGTCGGCTCGCGCCCAGCAGGCGGTTGCAGTGGCGATCGACGACGACGACATCGGCGGCGTCGTGCGCGGTCCCGGAGGCCCCGAGGCCGGCGTCTGGGTGATCGCCGAGACGCGCGATCTGCCGGTCCGCTACATCAAGATCGTCGTCACCGACGACCAGGGGCGCTACGTCGTTCCGGATCTCCCCAAGGCGACCTACGACGTGTGGGTGCGCGGCTACGGTCTGGTCGACAGCCCCAAGGTCAAGAGCGCGCCGGGCAAGCAGCTCAACCTGACGGCGGTGTCGGCGCCGAACGACAAGGCGGCGGCGCAGTACTATCCGGCGATCTACTGGTACTCGATGCTCGAGATCCCGAGCAAAGACAAGTTCGGGCCGGACAACAACGCCAACATCCCCGAGAAGATCAAGCAGTCCGACTGGCTCAACGCCATGAAGAACAACGGCTGCGTCGGCTGCCATCAGCTCGGCCAGCTGTCGACCCGAACGATTCCGAAGCTCCACATGGACCAGGGCAAGACCCACGAGGACGCCTGGATGCGCCGCATCCAGTCAGGCCAGGGCGGCGAGATCATGGTCAACCAAGCGGCCGGTGATCTGGGCGGCGCGCCGTTCAAGTATTTCGCCGAATGGACCGAGCGGGTCGAGAAGGGCGAGCTGCCGTTCGCCAAGCCGACACGGCCGCAGGGCGTCGAGCGCAACATCGTCGTCACCTTGCGCGACTGGCACAATCCCAAGCAGTACCTGCACGATCTGATCGCCAGCGACCGGCGCTATCCGACCGTCAACGGCTATGGGCCGGTCTACGGGCAATGCGAGCATGCCTGCAACGACATGCCGATCCTCGACCCGGTGAAGAACGTCGCGACGAATTTCAAGCTGCCGGTCACCGACGACATGCCGCTGGCGCTTGGGCCCGGCAACGCCGGCGCGGTCAAGATCCTGCAGACCTCGGCGTATTGGGGCGAAGAAAACATCTGGGACAGCAAGGCCAACAACCACAACTCGATGTTCGATCGCAAGGGGCGCCTGTGGCTGGCGGCGACCGGGCACGTGCCGGACAACCCCGCCTTCTGCAAGAAGGGCTCGGATCATCCCTCCGCGAAGGAGTTCCCGCTCAACAGCACCAACCGCCGGGTGACGATGTACGAGCCGAAGACCGGCAAGTACACCGCCTACCAGACCTGCTTCGGCTCGCACCACCTGCAGTTCGGCTATGACGCCAACGAGACCTTGTGGATGAGCACGGGCGGCGGCGGCGGCAACGTCGGCTGGATCAACACCAAGATGCTTGATGAAACCGGCGACATCGAAAAATCGCAGGGCTGGACCGCGCTGGTGCTCGACACCAACGGCAACGGCAAGCGCGACGACTACGTCGAGCCCAACCAGCCGGTCGACCCGACCAAGGACAAGCGTATCGGGCCGACCTTCTATGCCGTGATGCCGAGCCCGGTCGACGGCTCGATCTGGGGTGCCCTGCGCGGCAGCCCCGGCGCCATCGTGCGCGTCGATCCGGGTACCAACCCGCACAAGGCGTTGTCCGAGATCTACAATGTGCCGATGCCGGGCTTCGGCGTGCGCGGCGGCGATATCGACAAGCAGGGCCGCGTGTGGGTCTCGCTGGCGAGCGGCCATATGGGGATGTTCGACCGCCGCAAGTGCAAGGGCCCGCTCAACGGCCCGAAGGCGACCGGCGACCACTGCCCGGAGGGTTGGTCGTTCTACCAATATCCCGGTCCCGGCTTCAAAGGCATCGGCGAGAACAGCGCGGAGGCGAGCTACTATTCCTGGGTCGACCAGCACAACACGTTCGGCCTCGGCGACGACATCCCGATGTCGACCGCGAACCTGATGGACGGCCTGGTCGCCCTCAACAAGGACGGCAAGATGGTCTCGATCCGAGTGCCCTATCCGCTCGGCTTCTATGCCAAGGGTTTCGACGGCCGCATCGATGACGCCAACGCCGGCTGGAAGGGCCGCGGCCTGTGGGCGGCCAACGGCGATCGCACGCCCTGGCTGATCGAAGGCGGCAAGGGCACCAAGCCGCTGGCGGCGCATTTCCAGCTGCGGCCCGATCCGCTGGCGAAATAGCGCAACGGCAGCAGCGAATTTCACCACCCTCACCGTCATTGCGAGGAGCGCAGCGACGACGCAATCCAGCGGTCCTCTGGATTGCTTCGCTGCGCTCGCAATGACGGCGAGGTTGGTGAAAACTGCCAAGTGG
>JACQAI010000495.1 GCA_016195115.1 Pseudomonadota bacterium | reverse complement strand
GGCGACCGCGCGACTGCGTGCGCGCTTGCGCAAGCAGCGCAAGGGCCGCGCGCCGATGATCGACCGCGGCCCCGGCTTTGCGCTGATGCGCCAGTCGGCGCCGCGCGCGCGGCCCAAGACCAAGACGGCAAAGCGGAGAGGCAAATGATCGAGAGGCGTCGCGGCCTGGCCGCGCTGGTGTTGGCAGCGCTCGCGGGATTGATGAGCACGGCGTCGGCCGCCGACAAGGTCACGGTCGGCGTCTTCCCGGTGTCGTCGTCGCTGCCCTATTTCGTCGCGCAGGACCGCGGCTACTTCAAGGCGCAGGATCTCGACGTCGCGATGGTGCGCCTGATCGGCGGCCCGCCCAACGTCGCGGCCATGATCGGCGACCAGATCGACGCCTCGGCGGTGCTGGTGACCATCGAGGGCATCAACGCCAACCTGAAGAAGCCCGGCGTCGCGATGTACATCTCGCTCAACACCCAGAATCGCGCCTCGCAGATGGAGCAGTTCGTGGTGCGCAAGGGCTACAACGCCACGTCGATCAAGGACCTCAAGGGCGCCAAGATCATGTCGGCGCCGGGGCCCGCGAACCTGTCGATGGCGCGCGCCGTGCTGGCGGCGAACGGCCTCAAGGAAGGCGACTATACGCTCGACCAGCTCGACATGGGGCAGCACGTGGCGGCCATGCAGTCGGGCAGCTTCGACGCCGGCTATACGCTCGAGCCCGGCGCGTCGATCATGCGCGCGCTCGGCGTCGCGACCACGCTCGAGGCCGGCGTCGTCGCGACCTATATCCTCGGCGATCCGAACGCCAACGCCTTCGTCGGCGGCTGCGCCCTGACGTCGAAGTTCATCGCGGACCGCCCCGCCGTGGCCAAGCGCTTCGCCGACGCCTGGGCCAAGGCGGTGCACGACATCAACACCGATCCGACCGTGCGCAAGGTCCTGGTCGACAACAAGCTGGTGCCCGAGACCGTCGCCGACACGGTGCCGCTGCTCAAGGTCTTCATGGCCAACGACCTGAGCGCCGCCGACAAAGCGGCATACCAGAAGTTCATCGACTTCTCGACCGACAACAAGATCCTCGCCGAGAGGGTCGACGTGACCAAATACCTCAAGGCGTTCTAGTGCCCGACGGCGCCGCGCACGTCACGATCCGCGGCCTCGCGAAACGCTTTCAGGACGCCGTGGTCTACGAGGGGTTCGACTTCGACATTCCGCGCGGCCGCTTCGTCTCGGTGTTCGGGCCCAACGGCTGCGGCAAGAGCACCTTGATCAACATGATCGCCGGGCTGGTGCCGACCGACCGTGGCGAGATCCTGCTCGGCGGCAAGTCGGTCAAGGACACCAACTTCGGCTACGTCTTCCAGAACTATCGCGACGCGCTGTTCCCATGGTTGCGCGCCTTCGACAACATCGAATATCCCCTCAAGCTGCGCCACATTCCCCAAGCCCAGCGCCGCGCCCGCGTCGAGCGGCTGGTCGCGCGCCTTGGCGTCACGATCGACCTCAGGCGCTATCCGTACGAGCTATCGGGCGGCCAGCAGCAGCTGGTCTCGATCATGCGCGCGCTGGTGGTCGAACCCGAGGTCCTGTTCCTCGACGAGCCGTTCTCGGCGCTCGACTATGAGATGACGCTGTTCATGCGCGATCAGCTGCAGCGCCTGTTCCTCGAGACCGCGACCACCATGGTGCTGGTGTCGCACGATCTCGAGGAGGCGGTCTATCTCGCCGATCACGTGCTGCTGCTGTCGCGCCGACCGGCGCGCATCGCCGACTACGTCGACGTGCCGCAGCCGCGGCCGCGCAGCGCCGCGACGTTGAGCGACCCCGAGTTCGTCCGGGTCAAGGGCCACTGCCTCGAGGTCTTCCAGCGCGCGGTGCGCGGCCCATGAGGCGGGTCTTCGCCCGCGACGCCCTCGCCCAGGCGCTGCTGCCGTGCATCGGCGTCGTGCTGCTGCTCGCGCTGTGGTACCTGGCGTCCTACGTCCGCGTCGTCGACCCGGTGCTGCTGCCCTCGCCGGTGGCGATGATGACGGCGCTGTGGCGCGGCATGACGGCCGGCTCGCTGGCGCACGATTTTCTGCGCACCGTCGAACGCACGACGGTCGCGATGCTGGTCGCTGCCGTGATCGCGGTGCCGCTCGGCATCCTGCTGGGATCGTCCGAGCGGCTCTATCGCTCGGTCGAGTTCGTCATCGACTTCTTCCGCTCGACCCCGGCGTCGGCGGTGTTTCCCTTGTTCCTGGTGATCTTCGGCGTCGGCGACAAGACCAAGATCTATGTCGCGAGCTTCGGCGCCAGCCTCGTGATCCTGTTCAACGTCGCCTACGGCGTGATGAACGCGCGCAAGACCCGGCTGCTCGCCGCCAAGGTGATGGGCGCCTCGCGGCTGCGCGTGCTGACCGACGTGATGCTGATGGAATCCCTGCCCCAGACCTTCGTCGGCTTGCGCAACGGCGTGTCGCTGGCGCTCGTCATCGTGGTCGTCGCGGAAATGTTCATCGGCTCGGTCGACGGCCTCGGCCACGCGGTGTTCGATGCCCAGCAGATGTTCGAGATGCCCGACATGTACGCCTCGATCTTCGCCGCCGGCGCCCTCGGCTACGGCTTGAACCTGCTGTTCCTGCTGGTCGAGAAGCGCGTCGTGCACTGGTCCGGCAAATAGCGTCCGGACCATGCGCGATCCCTATCAAGCCTTCGTCGCGACGTATGACCCGCCGATTCGCCGCGGTGCGACCGGCCCGCTCGCCGACCTCTCGTTCGCGGCCAAGGACCTGTTCGACGTCAAGGGCCAGCCGACCGGCGCCGGCAATCCCGATTGGGCGGCCGAGCATCCGGCGGCCGCCGCCGATGCCTGGGCAGTCGACGCGCTGCTCGCGGCCGGCG
>JACQAI010000494.1 GCA_016195115.1 Pseudomonadota bacterium | reverse complement strand
GCTCGCCATCGGGGTCGACGAGGACGTCGACGCCGGCGATCTGCGCGACGTCTTCAGGTCGGCCGCCAGCCGCACCCACGCCGCCCAGGGCGTCGGCCTGATCGACGGCGTGCGCGCCCACCCCAACGACCTGGCGTCGCCGCTCGACGGCGACGGCACCAGCGGCGAGCGCGTCGGCACGCGCTGGTTCATCGACTCGACCATGCCGCCTCTGACCCAGCCGGCGCGCCGCGAAACCTTCGCGCGCGCGACGCCTCGCAATCTCGACACCGTCGCGCTCAACGACTTTTTGCCGCCCACATGACTCCTCCCCCACGCTGCGCGCCGGGGAGGAATTATGCGAGCGCCATCGGCAACGGGCCGAACGCGGGCGGCGGGACACGGCGTCGCGAGGCGGCTTCGTAGGCCGAGGCGATTCGGAGCAGCACGTCCTCGCGGCCGGGGTCGCAGCGAAAGACCAGGGAGAACGGCAGGCCGGGCGACGGGATCGCGGTCGGCGTGCGCGAGGCGGCCGAGACGTAACGCGTGCGGTCGGCGCTCAACTTGAACACCGGATCGTAGACGGTGGTGACGTAGCCGGCGGGCACAAGCATCTCGGTCAGCCCGGCGTTGGGCCCGTAGAAGCTCTCGGGGCGCAGGTTGCTGACGATGTCGTATTGGTAGGCGCCGCCGATCAGGCCGGGCGGCCACGGCGTATGCAGCCTGACCAGCGCGTCCAGCCGGTTCTCCAGCAGCACCATCATGTCGACCCGGCGCAGCAGCTCGCGCAGCATGATGCGTTCGGTGACGCCCTGGCGGCCGTCGAGCGGATTGCGCGGGTCGCTGACCTCCTCCCAGTTCTTGAAGGCGGCGCGCTGGTCGTCGCCCCAGAATTTTGAGCGCGCGTTGAGCGCCGCGAAGTCGGCCAGCGCCTCGGAGAAGCCGCGCGTCAGCCAGTCGGCGGCGCGCCGCGACAGGTACTGGTTGACGTGGAAGCGGAAGGTTGGCGCCAGCTCCTGGTTCTGGATGGTCGCGATGTCGAGATTGCGCGGCGGCGTGATGCGGCCTTCAGCAAGCTCGACGAAGTAGTCGATCGGCTTCATCTGGCCGCTGCCGAATACCTTGCCGGGCAGGAACGCGGTTGGCGTGATCGCGGCGGCGAACTCCTTGAACACCGGCTGGCCATCGCGCCCGAGGCGGAAGAGCAGCTCGGGCATGAAGACCGGCACCAGCCGCGCCAGGGCGCGGCGGAAGTCGACGGTCATCGGCTCGCAGTCCGGATCGGGCCGCCACAGCGGGTCGGGCGATTCGACCAGGGTTGCTCCGAGCGTGCCGCCGAGCACGGTCTTGATCTCCCGCGCGGCGGCGCTGACGATCGGCTCTTCCGTGATCGAGTCCGGCGGATAGACCATCGACTCGCGGATCACGCCGAGCCGCACGCCCGCGAGCGTCCCGGCGGCGCCGGACCGGCTCACATGGCTGGCATAGGGCGTGCTCAGGACCGAGGCGCGCGGCACGGTGGTGTAGGGATCGCGCGGGTCGTAGTAGGCCGCGACCGGATCCTTGAGGGCGTCCAGAACCTTGGCGCAGTCGCCGAGGGTGCGGCAGTGGATGCCGGCGCGATCGCAGTAGATGTCGGCACCGATCGCGCCGCCGTTGAAGCCGAGCATCGCCTTGTGCGGCAGGATCAGGGCGACCGCGTTGTGGTTGGACGGCCCGCGGCACGACGCCCGGGTTTCCTCGCCGAGGCTGGCCATCACGAGATTGGTGCTGACCGACACGCCCGAGCCGGAGCTCGAGCCGAGCGACGCCGCGCGCGTGGTGTCGTAGGGGTTCGCGGGAGTGCCGCCCCAGCTGCTGCGCTGATAGCCCAATGTCGAGGGCAGCACTTTGTCTGGCGCGTGGCGGCCGCCCGGGTCGCCGGCGCGGCCGTTGTATTCGGTGTTGACCGCCTTGGCGAAGATGATCGCGCCCTTGTTGCGCAGCTGCTCGACCAGCCCGTGATCGCGGGCCGGAAAGTCGATGTCGTAGGCGGCGTCGCCGCCGGCGGTCGAGCGCATGTCCTTGGTGTCGAACGGATCCTTGAACGAGAACACGACGCCGTACATCGGTAACTTTTCGAGATCGGGGTTGCGGCCGTGGGCCGCGTCGAGCGCCGCGGCCTGCTCGAGCGCGTCGGGCAGCTGGCGGAAGAATTCGCACACCGGCGGCGCGCCGGGCGGCAGCGGCCCCGCAGACGGGTGGCGGTCGAAGTCGCCCCGGCACGTCACCGAGCGCTCGCCGCGGAGGTTGAGGGTCGCGAGCGCATTGACTTGGCCGGCGATCGGCTTGCCCACGATCATGCCGAACTGCTGCGGCACGTTGGGGTCCGACGCGGTCGCCTCCATGCGGCCGAATTCGAGCGGCGGCCCGCGATACCGGTCGAGATCGGGCAGCACCGCCGTGGCCTTGACGGTCTCGGTCGGGAAGCCGAGCGGGGCGCCGGCCCGCAGCGTGCCGGTGGTCGCCGGCACCGGTGCGCCGTCCTCGGTGACCAGCAGGCTTGCCACGCCGTTGAAGGCGCGGGCGCGCGCGATGTAATGCCGCACCACCGCGACGCAGGTCGTGCGACCCGCCTTGATCGCGCTGTGCAGCTCGTCGATCGTCGCCTCTTCGAGGCGGAACGCTGCGTCGGACGTTGCGGTCATGGCATCGTGCCCTCCCGCCCACGGCCGGTTCCCGCTATCCTGACGGGGCGCCGGCCGACGGCCTGCGTCGAGGAGAGCCGGGATGAGCGAGATCTGCAAGACCGGGGCGGAGCACATCGCGTCGCTGCGCGACGGCCGCGCCGTCTATATCGACGGCCAGCGGGTCGAGGACGTCACCGAGCATCCGGCGTTCCGCGGCGCGGTGCGCTCGGCGGCGGCGCTCTACGACTTCCAGGCGCGGCCCGAAAACCTCGAGGCGATGACCTTCCAGCCGCCCGGCGCGCCGCGGCGGATCAATCGCTGCTGGCAGGTCCCGCGCACCCACCAGGAGCTGGTGACGCGGCGCGAGGCGCTGACCCAATGGTCGCGGCTGACCTACGGCTTCATGGGTCGCTCGCCCGATCACGTTGCCTCGAGCCTGCTCGGCCAAGTCGTCGGCATCGAGGTGTTCCGCAAGCACGGCGCGGCGCGCGCCCAGGCGCTGCTCGACTATTACGACTACGCCAGCCGCAACGACCT
Organism: Pseudomonadota bacterium; assembly: GCA_016195115.1. Taxonomy (GTDB): domain Bacteria; phylum Pseudomonadota; class Alphaproteobacteria; order Elsterales; family Elsteraceae; genus JACQAI01. The sequence goes on along the minus strand of JACQAI010000494.1, from coordinate 541 downwards.
CTATTTGACCTACGTGATCATCAATCCGCAGGCCGACCGCAACAAGGCATGGGGCGAACAGGAGCCCGAGCTGGTCGCCCAGATCGTCGACGAGGACGCCGGCGGCCTGACGATCCGCGGCGCCAAGCTGCTCGGCACCGCCTCGATCATGGCCAACGAGGTGTTCGTCGCCAACCTGCAGCCCTTGAAGCCGGGCGAGGAGGCGCTGGCGTTCTCGTGCGCCCTGCCGATGAACGCCAAGGGCATGCGCGTGCTGTCGCGCAAGTCCTACGAAGCCCACGCGGCGTCGCGCTTCGACAACCCGCTGTCGTGGTCGTTCGACGAGAACGACGCGCTGATCTATTTCGACGACGTCAAGGTGCCGTGGGATCGCGTCTTTGTGCATCGGGACACGGATATGTGCCGGGCCCAGTTCCACGACACCATGGGCCACACGATGCAGAACTATCAGTCGCAGATCCGCCTGGCGGTGAAGATCCAGTTCCTGGTCGCGGTCGCCCGGCGCATCGCCGACACCATCGGGACCAGCGCGATGCCGGCG
>JACQAI010000493.1 GCA_016195115.1 Pseudomonadota bacterium | reverse complement strand
TCGTCATCGTCGTGGACGACGACATCGACGCGCGCAGCTGGACCGACGTCATGTGGGCGATCGCGACGCGCATGGATCCCGCGCGCGACATCACCGTGGTCGAACGCACGCCGATCGACTATCTCGACTTCGCCTCGCCCGAATCCGGGCTGGGCGGCAAGATCGGCCTCGACGCGACGAATAAATGGCCCCCGGAAACCACCCGGGCGTGGGGCCGCAAGATCGCCATGGACCCGGCGATCGTCGAGCTCGTGACCGAGAAATGGCCGCGCTACGGCCTGCCCGGCGCCGGCAAGCCGATCTGGAAATAGCCGCGGCGGCGCCCCACGTAGGATCCCGTGACCAGCGTCACATCGCGCGCCGGCAAAACCGCGTAACAGGTGGCGAATCCCCCAGAGGACCGCAATGAGCCTCGACTCCGCCATCCTGACCGCCGCCGCCAGCTTGCGCGCCCAGGGCACCGTGCTCGGCGTCACGGCCGACAACATCGCCAACCTGAACACGCCGGGCTTCAAGCGCGGCGAGGCGACCCTGGTCTCGGGCGTCTCGCAGATCCCCCAGGTCTTCCTGCGCCGCGACATGTCGCAGGGCGCGATCGCGCCGACCGGCAACCCGAATGATCTGGCGATCAACGGCAACGGCTTCTTCGAGGTCCAGCTGCCGGGCGGCCAGAGCGCCTTCACGCGCAGCGGCGCGTTCGGCCTGTCGTCCGGCGCCACCATGGTCGACGTCACCGGCAACCCCGTGGTCGGCCCGATCCAGACCGATCCGGCGGGCGGGCCCATCATGGTGTCGTCGTCCGGCCAAGTCTCCCAGACCGTCAACGGCACGTCGCGGGTCCTGGGCCAACTAAACCTGGCGACCTTCCCCAACCCGGGCGGGCTGTCACCCCAGAACGGCAACCTGTTCAGCGCGGCGGCGGCGTCCGGCCAGCCGTCGGTCGGCACCGGCGGTCAGATCATCCAGGGCGCGATCGAGACGCCCAACGTCGATCTTGCCCAGGAGCTCATCACCATGATCACGGCGCGCGTCGTCTACGAGGCGTCGGCGCGAGTGATCACCACCGCCAACAACATGGAAAAGCGCCTGCTCGCGATCGTGTGAGCGCGGTTTGTTGCGCTCGCGCCTGCGGCTGCCGCGCGGTTTCTCGCGCTCGCGCCTGCGGCTGCCGCGCGGTTTCTCGCGCTCGCGCCTTCGGCTGCCGCGCTACGACTTCCGTTTGCACGGATAGGCGTTGACGAAGGCGTTGACCGCCTCGATGGCGTAGAACGCCTGTCCGGCCTGCGGGTGGCTTTCGACGTGGCGCACGAACACGCGCACCATGTCGAGATATTGCGTGTTGGGCGGCCGGCAAAATCCCAGGATCGGCGCCTTGTGCTGATCGACCACGCCCGACAGCGCATAGAGCGTCGTGAAGCTGCCGACGCACAGCCCGACGTCGAAGCTCTGCGGCGGATCGGGCCTGAGGAGATCGCGACAATTGTCGGCAACTTCCTGGGCGCTGCCGAGCGCATGGGCCGGCGTCGGCACCGAAACCAGCGCCAGCAGCACGAGCAACGCTCCCGCAATCAGCTTGGTCATGGACGCCTTCCTGTCGGGCTGTGTCAGCCTCTGGCCAGGAAGTGGATCACGCGGCGCGGTGCCGCGCTACAACAACTGTCTCAACCTTTATGGATCGGATCGACCCACAGGACCTGCTCGGGCTTTTCGACCGGCTCGATCTGGAGGTTGACCACCACGGCCTCGTTGTCGCTGCGCACCAGCACGCACTCGAGCGGCTCGTCGGTCGAGGCGTTGATCTCCTGGTGCGGCACGTAGGGCGGCACGAAGATGAAGTCGCCCGGACCGGCCTCGGCGACGAACTCCAGCCGCTCGCCCCAGCGCATGCGCGCGCGCCCCTTGATGACATAGATCACGCTCTCGAGCGCGCCGTGATGGTGCGCGCCGGTCTTGGCGTTGGCATGGATCGTCACGGTGCCGGCCCAGATCTTCTGCGCGCCGGCGCGCGCGAAGTTGATCGCCGCGGCGCGGTTCATGCCCGGCGTCTGCGCCGCGTTGGTGTCCAGGCTGTTGCCCGGAATGACCTTGACGCCGTGGGTCTTCCAATCGATCGAGCCGGGCGCCGGCGCGTCGTGGTGATGGTCGTGCTGGGCCATGGGGGCCATCGCCGTTGGGGATACCGCCCTGGCACTTACGCGCCCCACCGCGCGGAATCAAGGTCGCCATGCTCGACGGCCGGCCGCGGCTCGCGCCCCCGGTTCGCCCCAGCCCTAGCGAGGCTCGCCCGTGACACTGCGCGCGCCGCGCGCGCCCGAGCCGGTCGCCCGCGGCGCGATCGGGTCGCTGCCGGAGCCCGGCACATTGCCCGGCTGCAGCACGCCGCTCGACGCCGGCCCCTGGACGTGACCCATGCCGGGTACGCCGCCGACCGCACCGCCCAGCCGACTGTTGCCCGCGCCGCCGGTGCCGCTGCCGGTGCCCGTGCCGGGCGTGCCGAGCGGCGGCAGGGTCAGGACGCCGGTGCCCGGCGCCGCCCCGGTTTGCGCCGCCGCGTCCGCCGCGCCCAGCGCCACCAGCGCCCCAACGGCGATCAACCACCCGCGCTGAATCCCCGGCATGCCGCCTCCCCAACCGCCATGCCCAGCAACGCCGCGCCCCGCGGCGCCGTTCCGCGGCATCCGCGACAATGGCCACACGCCGCCAATGCTGCTAGTCAGAAGCGGTAGGGGCGAAGCCCCGCGAGCGCCAAG
>JACQAI010000492.1 GCA_016195115.1 Pseudomonadota bacterium | reverse complement strand
CGAGGTCGACGAGCTGATGGCGACGTGGACGCGCCAGCACACCAAGCACGAAGCCATGAAGCTGATCGGCGGCGCCGGCATCCCGTCCGGCGCGGTGAACGATACGCTCGAGCTGCAGAACGATCCCGACTTCGAGCGCCGCGGCATCATGCAGACCATTCAGCACCCCGTCGCGGGCCCCTTCAAAATGCCGACTTGGCCGGTGCGCCACGACGGCGCGCCCCTCAAGGTCACGCCGGCGCCGCTGCTCGGCCAACACAACGCCGACGTGCTCGCCGACTGGCTCGGCATGAGCGCCAGTGACGTCGACGGCCTGCGCAAGGAAGGCGCGCTGTAGCGCCCGCCGCAGAGGATCAATCCGCGAAGGCGGCGAACAACTCCTCGAGCGCCTTGAGTTGATTGCCGCTGGCCGAGCTCGGCACGATGATTGGCGTCGTGATACCGGCGGCGCGCCACGCGTCGACCGCGTCGCGCACGCGCGACGCGGAGCCTGAAATCGTGACGTCGGCGAGCCAGCGGTCGGACAGACAGCTCGGCACATCGTCCGGGCGCTGCTCGGCGATCGCGCGCTCGATTGCGGCCATTTCCTCCGCGTAACCGGCTTCCTTCCAATAGTTTCGGTAGTTGGGCAGCATCGCGTAGTGGGTCAGCGTCCGGCGATGCACCGCCTTGGCGGCTTCGAGGTCGTCGGTGATGCAAGTCGGGATCATGTTGGCGACCAGGAAATTGGGATCGCTGCGCTTGGCCGGCGGCAGGGCCGCCAGCGAAGCCGTCATGTGCGACCGGCAGCCGTTGGCGAACACCAGCCCGTCGGCGAGCTCGCCGGCCAGCGCGACCATCTTGCGCCGCAGGGTTGCGACGATGATCGGCGGCAGCGCGCCGATGTTCTGGTGCGCGCGCAGCTTGGCGATGAAGTCGCGCGTGTCGGCCAGGGGCGTGCCGGGCGTCGCCCCCATGCGGACGTGGCCGGGCGCGTGGCTGACCCCGATGCCGAGGCGGAAGCGGCCGCCGGAAACTTCGTGCAGATAGGCGGCGCTGTGCGCAAAGTCCCAGACGCTGCGCGCGTAGATCGGCGCGATCGCGGTGCCGAACGGCATGCGCTCGGTGGCGAGCGCCAGCGTGTCGCACATCGCCAGGTTGGCGAACATGCTGGGCACGTAGATGCCCGAAAAGCCGCGGCGCTCGATTTCGCGGGCGAGCTCCAGGGTGGCGCGCCGGCGGCCGGGAACGGCGACCAGGCTGATGGCGGGCAGGGGCGTGGGCATGGCGCTTCCGATCGGCTGAGGGCGCGCGCCCAGTTTAGGTCAGTCAGGCCGCGCGCGGGAGGGGTGCGTCGCGGGCGCGACCGGTATACAGTCGCGAATTCGCCATTGATCAGAGGGAGGGACGCGTGCCCCGCTTCACTTACGATCACGTTCATCTGCGCAGCCCCAATCCGGATGCGACCGCGGAGTGGTACGCGAAGATGTTCGGTGCGGTGGTCAAGCGCTCGGTGCAGTCCGACGGCCGCAAGCGCGTCGATCTCGATCTCGGCGGCATGACGGTGTTCATCGCGCCGGTGATCGCCGATCGCGGCGCGGCGTCGCCGCCCGAGGCGCCCTATCTCGGCCTCGAGCACCTCGGCCTGCGCGTCGAGGGCATCGACGAAGCGGTCACCGAGCTCAAGCGCAAGGGCGCCGAGTTCACCATGGAGCCGACGACGATCCGCCCCGGCGTGCGCATCGCCTTTCTGCGCGGCCCGGAGAACGTCTCGATCGAGATTCTGGACCGCAACGCCAAGTAGCTCGCAAAAGAAAAGCGCCGGGGCAGGGCCCCGGCGCTCCTCCTCGTCAGTCGCTCAAGCGACCTGCAGCTCGGCGGTGAGCTCCTTGCCCTTGGTCTCCGGGCTCAGGAGCAGCGCAACGACGACGCTCGACGCCGCGACCGCGGTCGTCACCAGCATCGGGATGGCGAACCCGAACCCGTAGTCGATCGCGAAGATGGTCAGCACCAACGGCACGGCGCCCCCGAAAATCGCCCCCTGGTGATAGCAGAAGGCGCTCGCCGTGGCCCGCACCTCGGTCGGGAAGCGTTCCGACAGATAGGCCGGCAGCTGACTGTACATGGCGCCGCCGAACGCGCCCTGCAGAACGAAGAACACGAGGATCAAGGTGACGTCGGACGTGAGCAGATAGAACGGGGCGATCGGCACCGCGAGCGCGGCCGGGATGATCATCGACCAGCGCCGGCCCCACCTATCGGCGACATAGCCCCACCAGCTCATGGCCAGGAAGCTGATCAGGTTGGCGAAGATGAGCGGCGTCGCGACCAGCGCCGGGCTCAGGTTGAGATCCTTCTGCAGGTGCGTGGCGAACATCCCGAAGATCGCATAGTAGGTGATGAAATTGCTCGCCATCCACCAGCACGCCAGGAGCGTGTTGCCGCGCAGTCCCCGCTTGAAGATGCTGATCAGCGGCGCGCGAACCTCACGATTCTGGAGGCGCTGTTGCCGGCGGTTTTCCAGCCAGATCGGCGGTTCCTTGACGTAATAGCGGATCCAGACGACCGAGAGCGCCGGCAGGACGCCGATCCACAGCAGGCCGCGCCAGCCGATCAAGTCGTAGAACAGGCCATACACCGCAGCCGACAGCAGGAACCCCAGGCACCACGAACCTTGCAGTACGCCACCCATGAAGCCGCGCGAACGGATCGGCCACTGCTCCATCGCCAAGGCCGCGCCGGCCGGCCATTCCGCACCCATGCCGATGCCGAGCAGCGCGCGGAAGAAGAACAGGAACCCGAAGCTCGGCGAGAAGCCGGCGATGAAGTTGCAGATCGAGTACCACAGGATCGAGATCATCAGCGGGCCCTTGCGCCCGATCCGATCTGCCAGCCAGCCGGATGCGGTCGCGCCGACCAGCCGCAGCCACAAGGTGACGGTGAACAGGAAGGCGACCTCGGTCATCGGGACGCCGAACTCTTTGGCGATCGCCACCATGATGAGCAGGAAAATGGTGAAATCGAAGGCGTCGAGAGTCCAGCCCAGCCAGGCGGCCCACCAGGCCGTCCACTGGTCCTTGGTCGGCTCCTTCCACCATGGAACGGGATTGGCTGTCGCAGCGCCCATCGTCATCGCATACCTCCCAGGTCGCGCGCGGACGATGAGCCTTTGCGGCTCAATTCGAGGAAATCCGCGGCTATCGCCCGTATACACCTTTTCGGGCCCGTTCGGCAGGGGTGTTCACGCCGGAGCGCCGAATCGTCGCGCGCTACACCACCAGCGTGTCCTCGACATGCCACTCGATGACGACCCGCTCGGACGGCGCCCGCTGGCGCACCGGAAAGCGATGCTGCTGCTTCATCACCACGGTCGTGCCCGCGGCGATCTCCAGGACGTAGCGGTGCATCTCGCCGACGAACGCGACCTCGCGCACGACCGCCGGCACGACGTTGAGGTCGGCCGCGCCGCCGCCGTCGGCGAACCCGATCTTCTCCGGACGCACCGCCAGCGCAACTCGCGTGCCGAGCGCCGGCGCGGTCGCGCAGGTCGCGGTCACCGTCGTGCCGGCGATCGACACCGCGACCGCCGTGCGGTCGACGTGCGTTACCTCGCCCTCCAAAAAATTCGACTCGCCGACGAACCCTGCCACGAAGCGGTTGGCCGGCCGGTCGTAAAGATCGGTCGGGCTCCCCAGCTGCGCGATGCGGCCGTCGTTCATCACCGCGATGCGGTCCGACATGATCAGCGCCTCGCGCTGGTCGTGGGTGACGTAGATGAACGTGATGCCGAGCTGGCGGTGCAGGCGCTTTATCTCGAGCTGCAGCCCCTCGCGCAGCTGCTTGTCGAGCGCGCTCAGGGGCTCGTCCATCAGCAGCACGCGCGGCTTGAAGATGATGGCGCGCGCCAACGCGACGCGCTGCTGCTGGCCGCCCGACAATTGGCGCGGATAGCGCGCCTCGTAGCCGAGCAGGCGCACGACGTTGAGTGGGGCCGAGCAGGGTGATGAACTCGCCGGGGTCGATCGCGAGATCGAGCCCGTCGACCGCGATCACCGCGCCGAAGCTCTTGTGCACGCGCTCGAGCCTGACCGACGCGCCGGCGCCGGCGGGTCTGGGTTCACTCGCCATCGCGGCATCCTAGCTGGGGATCGGACGGGGCGGAAACGCCGGCGCCGGGATTGACCGGGGGCGGTCCGCCGGTAAGGCTTGGCCGATGAGCGCGATCGCAACCGATGCGATCAGGTCCCCGGCGCGGCTGCGCCTGTCGCATCCCGCCCTGATCGTGCCGCTGCTCCTGTTCCTGGCGGCGTTCTACGCCTATCCGGTGCTCGCCATGATGCTGCGCAGCATCGCGGAGCCGACCTGGACGACCGAGAACTTCCGCGCCATCGTCGACGATCCGGTGGTCTTCCACGTCCTGTGGCTGACCTTCCGGGTCGCCCTGATCGTCACCGTCGCGTGCCTGGTGCTCGGGTTCCCGGTCGCCTACGTGCTCGCGCGCCTCCCGCCCGCGACCTCCAACCTGCTCATGATGCTGGTGCTGTTGCCGTTCTGGACCAGCATCCTGGTGCGCACCTATGCCTGGATGGTGCTGCTCGGCCGCCAGGGCCTGATCAACCAGTTGCTGCTGGCGCTCGGCGCGATCGACCAGCCGCTGCAGCTCTTGAACACCACCTTCGCGGTCTACGTCGCGATGGTCCACATCCTGCTGCCGTTCATGATCCTGCCGCTCTACAGCGTCATCCGCGGCGTCGACGCCAATCTCATGCGCGCCGCCGAGGGTCTGGGGGCGACGCCCTTTGGCGTTTTCCGCCAGATCTTGCTGCCGCTGGCGCTGCCGGGCGTCGCCGCGGGGTGTCTGCTGGTCTTCATCCTGGCGCTCGGCTTCTTCATCACGCCGGCGCTGGTCGGCGGGCCGCGCGACCTCATGATCGCGGTGCTGATCCAGCAGCAGGTCGATCTGTTCAACTGGCCGCTCGCCTCGGCGCTGGCGGTGCTGCTGCTCGCCGCGGCCCTGATCGTGTTCGCGGTGCTCGCCCGCATCCTCGGCGTCGAGCAGGCGCTCGGCCGTGTCCAGCGCTAGACGCGCTTATCGCGCCGGCCCGGGCCGCGGCACCGTCGCGGTGGCGGCGCTCGTCTTTCTCTATCTCTTGTTCCCGATCCTGATCGTGATTCCGCTGTCGTTCTCGGCCGGCACCTATCTCAGCTTCCCGCCGCCCGGGTTCAGCCTGCGGTGGTACGAGAATTTCTTCAGCCGCTCCGACTGGGTCGACGCATCGCTGCTCAGCCTGTGGATCGGCGGCGCCGTCATGGTGCTGGCGACGGCGCTCGGCGCGCCGGCCGCGCTGGCGCTGGTGCGCAGCAACTTTCGCGGCCGCAACCTGCTGGTCGCGTTCATCATCTCGCCCCTGATCGCGCCGGTCATCATCGTGTCGATCGGGATCTATTTCTTCTATGCGCGGCTCGGCCTGGTCGGCAACCCGTACGCCCTGGTGATCGCGCACACGTGTCTCGCCGTGCCGTTCGTGGTCATCAACGTGTCGGCGACCCTACAGCGGACGTTCTGGCAGGTCACGTTCCCGATCATCCGGCCGGGCGTGCTGGCGGGCGCGCTGTTCGCCTTCATCAGCTCGTTCGACGAGCTGGTGGTAGCGCTGTTCGTCTCCGGCAGCACAGCCGTGACCTTGCCGCGGCGGATGTGGGAGAGCATCCGCTTCGAGATCGACCCGACCATCGCGGCGGTCTCGACCATTCTGGTGGTGCTGACCGCCGCGGTGTTCATCTCGGCCGAGCTTCTGCGCCAGCGCGCCGAGCGGCTGCGCGCGGCAATTTTGCTGCCCGACCCGCCGGAATCTGATGTCATGATGGCGCCACGCTAGCGCGGCAGGGGGCGCAGCTCCCGCGAGCGCCATGAGCTAGCGCCCAAGGAGGGAGCCCCGATGCGCGACGAACGCCAGCTTCTCGAGTTCCTGTTCTCGCTCGGTCAGCAATCGCCCCATGCCGCGGCGTACTCGCGCCGTCACTTGTTGCGCATGGCGGGACGCCTTGGGCTCGGCGCTGGCGCCGCCGCGGCGCTCGCCCGACTGCTGCCGCCGCCCGTGGCCTTGGCCGCGGACCCGCCTGCGCTGCCCGAGATCACCTCGATCCCGGAGAAGCTCAAGGGCAGCGGCACGGTTCGTGTGTGCTCCTACGGCGGCGCCTTCCAGGAAGCCCAGCGCAAGGCCTATTTCGAGCCGTTCGAGCGCTTGAGCGGCATCAAGGTCGTCGAGGCGCAGGGCCCGGATCCCGTCAAGGTCAAGGCCATGGTCGACACCAAGAACGTCGAGTACGACGTCGGCGAGTTCGACCGCGCCAGCGTCATCAACCTTTTGAACAAGGGCGACTATTGGGAGGAGATCGACTACAGCCTGGTCGACACCAACAACATCGACAAGAACTTCCAGTTCAAGTACGCGCTCGACATGCTGCCCTACGCGCAGACCTACGCTTGGCGCACCGACGTGTTCAAGGACGCCAAGCCGGCGAGCTGGGCCGATTTCTGGGACACCAAGAAATTCCCGGGACCGCGCACGATGCCGGCCGGCTCGGGCGGCTTGACGCCGTTCCTCGAGGCCGCCGTGCTCGCAGACGGCGCGCCGATGGACAAGATCTATCCGATCGACATCGACAAGGCCTACGCCAGCCTGACGAAGATCAAGAGCTCGGTCGTCAAGTGGTGGGAGGCCGGCGCGATCCCGGCCCAGATGCTCAACGACAAGGAAGCCGTGATGGCGGTGGCGTGGAACGGCCGTATCGCGCCGATCCAGGCCAGCGGCGCTCCGGTCGAGATCGGCTGGCGCCAGGGTGCGCTGCGCACCGACGCCTGGGCGGTGCCCAAGGGCGCGGCCAACCGCGCCAACGCCCAAAAATTTACGGCGTTCATCACCATGCCGGTGCCGCAGGCGCGGCTCTCGATGCTGATCCCCTACGGCTTCGTCAACAACGCCGCCGCCGAGCTGGTGCCGGCCGAGCGCCTCAAGACCCTGCCGACCTCGCCCGACATCAAAAAGCAGATGTTCATCTACAATTCGCAATGGTGGGCGGACAACCGCGACAAGGTGATCGCCAAGTGGTCGGGCTGGCTGCTGCAGTAGCGGCGGTCGCGCGTCCGCGGTGGCACTCCACTTCGAGCGCGCAGAGTTCCTGGCGCGCATAGCGCGCGCCCGCGCCGCGCTGCGCGAGGCCGATCTGGCGGCGCTCCTGGTGTTCGCCCAGGAGAGCCACTATTACCTGACCGGGTTCGACACCAGCGGCTTCGTGTTCTTCCAGTGCGCGGTGGTGACCGCCGACGACCAGCCCATCACCCTGCTGACGCGGCGGCCCGATCTCGAGCAGGCGCGTCGCACCTCGATCCTCGAGGACATCCGCCTGTGGTACGACGCCGAGGGTGCCGACCCGACGGCGGTGCTGCGCGACATCCTGGCCGAGAAGGGCCTGCGCGGCGCCAAGGTCGGCATCGAGCTCAACAGCTTCGGCTTGACGGGCTTCAATCACGAACGCGTGCGTCGGCGGCTCGACGGCTGGTGCACCTTGGTCGACGCCTCCAACCTGGTGCGCGGCCTGCGCGTGACCAAGTCGGCTGCGGAGATCGCCTACGTTCGCAAGGCGGCGGCGCTGGCCGACGACTCGCTGGTCGCGATGCTGGGTGCGATCAAGCCGGGCGCCTTCGAGGGCACGGTCGCGGCCGCCGGCGTCGCCGCGATCCTGGCGGGCGGCGGCGATATGCCGCCGTCCGGTCCGGTGCTGGGTTCGGGTGACCGCGCCCTGCTGGTGCGCTCGGCGACCGGCTATCGCCAGCTCGACCCGGTCGATCAGATCACCATGGAATTCGCCGGCAGCTATCGCCATTACTGCGCGTGTCTGATGCGCACGGTCGCGGTCGGCCAAGCTATCCCGCGTCAGCGGGAC
>JACQAI010000491.1 GCA_016195115.1 Pseudomonadota bacterium | reverse complement strand
GTGGCGATGACGTTGCCGCCGCCGATCGCGAAGCCGCGCACCTTGGCGATCACCGGCTTGGGCACCTCGCGGATCGCGGCATGGATGTGCTCGACCGGCACGCCGATGACGCCGCGGCCGCGCCGGGTCGATTTCGGCTCCGCGGCATCGCCGCCGACCGAGAAGGCCTTGCCGGCGCCGGTCAGCACGATGGCGCCGATCTCGGGATTCCAGCCGGCTTCGTGGAGCGCGTCGATGACCTCCTCGTAGGTGCCCATGCGGAACGCGTTCAGCCGGTCCGGCCGGTTGAACGTGATCGTCGCGACGCCGTCCGTCTCGTCGTAGAGGATGTCCTGATAGCTCTTGCCCACGTGCGCCTCCCTGCCTCGTCCGACCGCCGCGCGCAGCGCGGCATTCCCAAAAGGGGGATCGAGGGGATGAGGGGGGATGAGGGGATGATGCTATGCGCTTCGCGCGCCATCCCCCCGATCTCCCCTCATCCCCCCGATCACCTTTCCCTTCCTCTAGCCTGGCATGGCGAAGCCGCCATTGACGCTCAAGATCTGCCCGGTGATGTGGCGCGCCGCGTCGGAGGCGAGGAACAGCACGGCGCGCGCGACGTCCTCGGCCTCGCCGATGCGGCGCAGCGGGTAGGCGCGCCGGACCTTGTCCTCGCGCTCGCGCACGGCGTCGGCGCCGATCTTGGTCGCCATGTCGTCCAAAATCTTGCGGCGCAGCGGCGTGTCGGTGGCGCTCGGCGACACCGCGTTGACGTTGATGTTGTGCCGGCCGACCTCGCGCGCGATCGACTTGGTGAACGAGATCACGCCGCCTTTTGCCGCGGAGTAGACCACCTCGCGTTCCTGACCGACGCGCGCGGCGTCGGTCGCGATGTTGACCAGCTTGCCGGAACGCCGCGCGATCATGCCGGGCAGCACGGCCCGAGAACAATGGAGCGTGCCGTAGAGGATGACTTTGATCTCGCGGTCGTTGTCCGCCGGCCGGGTCTCGAGAAACGGCACATGGCCGGCCAGCACGGCGGCGTTGTTGACCAGCACGTCGATCCGGCCCTGGCCCTGCTCGAGCGGCTGCACCGCCGTCGCGACGGCGTCGAAGTTGGCGATGTCGAACGGCGCCGCGACCGCCGCGCCGCCGGCCTGCGTGACCAGCGCCACGGTCGCGGCGACGCGCTCGGGGGCGACGTCGTTGACCGCGACCCGCGCGCCCTCGCGCGCGAAGGCGAGCGCCAGGCTCTGGCCGATGCCGCTGCCGGCGCCGGTGATCAGCACGATCTTGTCGCTCAGCATCAGGTCCATGGCCTAGTTCACCGCTCCCGGGCCGCGTTGGGCAAGGCCCGAGTGGCTTGCATCCGGCGCGCGGCCCCGGCGACAGTAAGCCATGGGATCGCTGCTGTTCTCGCCCTTTCCGCTTCGGGGCCTCACGCTGCCGAACCGGATCGTGGTGTCGCCGATGGGCCAATACTCGGCCGACGACGGCTGCGCCGGCGCCTGGCACCTGATGCATCTCGGGCACCTGGCGCTGTCCGGCGCGGGTTTGCTGATCACCGAGGCGACCGCGATCCATCCCGAGGGCCGCATCAGCAAGCACGACATGGGCATGTGGGACGACCGCCACGCCGCGGCGCTCGAGCCCGTGATCGCGTTCTGCCGCCGCCACGGCGGCGCCCATCTCGGCATGCAGCTCTACCACGCCGGCCGCAAGGCCTCGGTCACGGTGGCGTGGGAGGCGCAGCGCCCGATCGCCACGGGCGAGGGCGGCTGGACCATCCACGCGCCGTCGGCGCTGGCCTATCCGGGCCGCCTGGCGCCCGAGCCGCTGAGCGAGGTCGAGATCGCGCAGCTGGTGGGCGGCTTCGCGGCGGCCGCGGCGCGCGCCGACCGGCTCGGGCTCGACCTGATCGAGATCCATGGCGCGCACGGCTACCTGATCCACAGTTTTCTGTCGCCGCTCAGCAACCAGCGCAGCGATCGCTACGGCGGCAGCCTGGACAATCGCTGCCGCTTCGCGCTCGAGGTGTTCGACGCCATCCGCGCGGTGTGGCCGGAGCGCAAGCCGCTCGGCATGCGGATCTCGGCGACCGATTGGGCCGACGGCGGCTGGACGATCGAGGACAGCGTGCATCTGGCGCGGCAGCTGAAGGCGCGCGGCTGCGACTTCATCACCGCCTCGAGCGGCGGCACCACGCCGGCGCAGAAGCTGACCGTCGGCCCGGGCTACCAGGTGCCGCTGGCCGACCGCATCCGCCGCGACGCCGGCATCGCGACCATGGCGGTCGGGCTGATCACCGAGCCGCGCCAGGCCGAGGCGATCCTGACCGGCGAGAGCGCCGACCTGGTGGCGCTGGCGCGCGGCATGCTGTTCAATCCGCGGTGGCCGTGGCACGCCGCCATGGAGCTCGGCGAGCGCGTGTTCTATCCCAAGCAATACGAGCGGTCGCACCCGTCGATGCGCGGCGGCGACTTCCTCAAGCCGGTGCGCGACGCCTGAGGGCAGGGAGTTAAGGAGAGGCAGCGATGCGGATCGTCGACGCCCAAATCCACCTGTGGGGCTCCGGCCTGCCGAGCAACCAGTCGCATCGCCAGGTCACGCACTTCACCCCGGAGGAGGCCATCGCCTTGATGGACGAGGGCGGCGTCGATGCCGCCGTGATTCACCCGCCGGGCTGGGACCCCAAGTCGACCGAGATGGCGTTCGCGGCGGTGCGCAATTATCCCGGGCGGTTCGCGATCATGGGCTCGCTACCGCTCGACCAGCCCGAGTCGCGCGCGCGCATCGCCGGTTGGCGCAGCCAACCCGGCATGCTCGGCCTGCGCTATACGTTCCTGCACGATCCGGCGCGCCAGTGGCTGGCCGACGGCACGATCGACTGGCTGTGGGCGGAAGCCGAAGCCGCCGGCGTGCCGATCGCCGCGCTGGCGACCGACTCGCTGGCCGAACTCGGCCGCATCGCCGCGCGCCACCCCGGCCTGCGCTTGACCATCGATCATTTGGGCGGCCGCGGCGGCCTGACGACCTTGAAGGACGACGCGGCGATGACCCACATGCCGGCGCTGGTGGCGTTGGCCAAGCTGCCCAACGTCGCGGTCAAGGCGACCGGCGCGCCGGGCTATTCCGCCGAGGCCTATCCGTTTCCCAAGATGCAGACCTATCTGCGCCAGATCTTCGATGCGTTCGGGCCGCGCCGCATGTTCTGGGGCACCGACATCACCAAGATGCCGTGCTCGTGGCGCCACTGCGTGACCATGTTCACCGAAGAGCTGCCGTGGCTCAGCGACCAGGACAAGCGGCTCGTCATGGGCGACGCGATCCGCGCCTGGTGGGGCTGGGACCAGGCGACCTGACAGGAGGAGACGTTCGCATGAGCAAGACCAACACCAAGGGCAAGCCGATCGCGGTCGTGATCGGCGCCACCTCGAAGTGGCAGTCGGACGGCCGCAACACCAAGCTGGCGCACG
>JACQAI010000571.1 GCA_016195115.1 Pseudomonadota bacterium | reverse complement strand
TCCGCAAGCACGTCGTCATCAACGTGGGCATGCCGTTGGCCAGCGGCGGGCTCGCTCGGCGGCTCCTTCGAGCTGACGATCAACCTCGAGACGGACCGCTCGGCCGCGCCGGGCCGCAATCGATCCTGGTGCGCGCCGACGAGGTGATCGAATGAGGCGGCGCGACGTCTTGGGCTTGCTTGCTGCCGGCGTCGCTGTGATGCGGGCGGGCGATGCCCGCGCGGCGGAGCCGTATCGCATCGGCGTGTTGATGCCGACGCCACTGCCGCTCGAGGAGACGGCTTTCCGCGAGGCGCTGCGCGAACGCGGCTATATCGAGGGCGCAAGCGTCGTGATCGACGTCCGGCGTGCCGAGGGGGCGCTCGACCGGCTGCCCGCGCTCGCCGCCGGGCTGGTGGCCGATCGACCGCATGTCATCGTCGCGGTGAACACGCCCGGCACCCAGGCGGCGCTGGCCGCGACGCGCACGATTCCGGTCGTGATGGCGGTGGTCGGCGATCCGCTCGGCATGGGCTTCGTGACTAATTTGGCGCGGCCGGGGGGCCATGTGACCGGGGTGTCGAACCTGTCCAGCGAGCTGGCTGCCAAGCGTCTGTCGCTGCTCAAGGAGGCCGTTGCCGCGGCGCGCCGCATCGCCGTGATGCTCAATCCGGACGATCCGATCACGCTGCCGCAGATGCGCGATACGACCAGCGCGGCGCCGGCGGTCGGCGTCGATATCGAATTCTTCCCCATGCGCCTGGCGCAGCTCGATGCGCTATTCGAGCGGATGCTGGAGTGGCGGCCGGATGCCGCCTTGTGGCTGGCCGGCCAGGGCCAGGCGTTCGAGCAGCGCGTCGTCGGGTTGGCGGCGCGGCGCCGTTTGCCCGTCATGCACACCTTGCGGCGTCACGTCGAAGCCGGCGGCTTCATGTCCTACTTCGCCGACAACGTGGCGCTGTTCGGCCTCGCTGCCGGCTACGTCGACAAGATCCTGCGGGGCGCCCATCCTGGCGACCTGCCGGTCGAGCAGGCGACCAAGTTCGAGCTCGCGATCAACCTCAAGACCGCCGCAGCACTCGGCCTGACGGTCCCGCCCGCGCTGATCCTGCGCGCCGACGTGGTGATCGAATGACCGTCCTGCCGACGATCAACCCGGCGTAGACTGAGCCGCCATGCCCCGCCCGCGCGGCAAGCTGTTCCGCAAGTACGTCGTCATCATCGTGGCGCTGGTGAGCGGCGTGCTGCTGGCCAGCGGCGGGCTCGAGATCTGGTTCAGCTACCAGGAGAACCGCGCGGCGCTGGCCCAGATCCAGCGCGAGAAGGCGCGCGCCGCGGCCGCGACCATCGAGCAGTTCGTCAAGGAGATCCAGGGCCAGATCGGCTGGACCACCCAGCTGTCGTTCGTGCCCGGCGCGGGCGGGCTCGAGCAGCGTCGCATCGACTATCTGCGCCTGCTGCGCCAGGCGCCGGCGATCACCGAGATCGCCTATCTCGACACGTCCGGCAAGGAGCAGCTGCGGGTGTCGCGCCTGGCCATGGACGTGCTCGGCAGCCAAGCGGATTTCTCGGCCGATCCCAAGTTCGTCGCGGCCAAGGCGCGCAAGGTGTGGTTCGGCCCGGTCTATTTCCGCAAGGAGTCCGAGCCCTACATGGCGCTGGCGCTGGCCGGCGGCGGCCGCGATCCCGGCGTCACGGTCGCCGAGGTCAATCTCAAGTTCATCTGGGACGTCGTCTCGCGCATCAAGGTCGGCCAGGCCGGCTACGCCTTCGTGGTCGACGCCGACAGCCAATTGATCGCCCATCCCGACATCGGGCTGGTGCTGCGCAAGACCGACCTCTCGGGCCTGGCGCAGGTGCAGGCCGCGCGCGCCGCGCCGGCTTCCAGCGGCGACGCCGGCGACGACGTGCTGACCGCGACCGATCCGGGCGGCCGCCAGGTGCTCGCGGCGTTCGCGCCGATCCCGTCGCTCGACTGGCGCGTGTTCGTCGAGCTGCCGCTCAGCGAAGCCTTCGCGCCGCTCTACGGCTCGATCACGCGCGCCGCGGCGCTGCTGCTCGCCGGCCTGATCGTCGCCGTGCTGGCCGGCCTGCTGCTGGCGCGCCGCATGGTCGGTCCGATCCAGACTCTGCAGGCGGGCGCGGTGCGGCTGGGCGCCGGCGATCTCGGCGGCCGCATCGAGATCAAGACCGGCGACGAGCTCGAGTCGCTCGCCAACGAGTTCAACACCATGGCCGGCGCGCTGCAGGAGAGCTACGCCGGCCTCGAGCGCAAGGTCGAGGAACGCACCGCCGAGCTGACTGAAGCGCTGGAGCAGCAGACCGCGACGTCCGAGGTGCTGCGCGTGATCTCGAGTTCGCCGGGTGAGCTCGAGCCGGTGTTCGACAGCGTGCTCGCCAACGCAACGCGGATCTGCGAGGCGCAGCTCGGCTCCATGGCGCTTTATCGCGAGGGCGCCTTCCACAACGTCGCCATGTTCGGCGTGCCCGAGACGGTGAAGGCGGCGCGACGCAACGACGGACCGGG
>JACQAI010000570.1 GCA_016195115.1 Pseudomonadota bacterium | reverse complement strand
GGCGGGCGCCGCCCACGCGCTGATCTTCGGCATCAACCGCCACCAGACCTGGTACGCCACCCGCACCTTCCTCGAGATGCCGCCCTTGCAGGCGGTGTAGGGCGTCCCCTCACCCTTCCCGCGCGTCTGCGCCGCGGCGGGCCCCTTCCCTCTCCCGCATTGCGGGAGAGGGTGGCGAGCGCGCGCTCACGCGCGCGAGCCGGGTGAGGGCTTCAGCAGCAGCTTGCCGATGACTTGGCCGCTTTCGAACAGGGCGTGGGCGCGGCGCGCCTCGGCGAGCGGCAGGCGGTCGTGGATGTGCGGGCGGATGGCGCCGCTCGCGAGCAGGCGCAGCAAGGTATGGGTCGCCGCGGCGCGCAGCGCCGGCTGGTCGTCGAAGGTGTGCATGGTGAACAGGCGCACCGCCGGGCTGGCGGCAAAGTTGGCGCGCATCGCCGCCATCAGGTCGGGCGGCCAGCCGTCGAGATAGCCGTAGAGCAGGACCTGGCCGAGCCGTGCCAGCAGCGGGAAGTTGTCGGCAAAGTTCTTGCCGCCGACCGGATCGATGATCAGATCGACGCCGCGCCCCTGGGTCGCCGCGAGGACGCGCGCGCGGACATCGTCGGCGCGGCGGTCGATCGCGGCCGTCGCGCCTTGGTCGAGCACGAAGCGCACTTTCGCCGGGCTGCCGACCAGGCCGATCACGCTCAGCCCGGCCGCCCGCGCCAGTTGGATGAGCGCACTGCCGACGCCGCCGGCGGCGGCGCGCACCAGCATCGAACGGCCGGCGACCGCGATGCCGGTGCTGTGCAGCAGGTGGTAGGCGACCTGGTAGTTGGATAGCGCCGCCGCGGCGTCGAGGTCGGTGCCGGGCGGCAGCTTGTAGAGCCGGTCGGCCTCGAGCACCGCGTACTCGGCGTAGCAGCCGCCGCGGTGCTCGGCCTCGCGCGCCGACAGCCACACGGCATCGCCGGGCTTGACCGCGGTCACGGCGCGGCCGACCGCCTCGACGACGCCGCTCATCTCGATGCCGATGACCGCCGGCAGCGGCGGCATCCAGGCGTAGCGGCCGGTGCGCACCAGCACGTCCGGCATGCCGATGCCGATGGCGTGCGCGCGCACCAGCGCCTGGGTGTCGCTCGGCACCGGCGTCGGCACCTCGCCGTAGATCAGGGCCTCGGGGCCGCCCGGCTGGTGGAGTTGAACCGCCTTCATCGCGGAGTCGCCTGCATGGTCACCGCCATACTAGCATCTTGCCGGAACCTAGCACCGGAGACCTCCGCCATGGCCACGCGCACGCTCAGCAGCGCCGCCGACCTCACCGCCGCATCGGCCGGCACGCTCGCCGCTGCGATCCGCGCCAAGGAGGTGTCGTCGGTCGAGGTCGTGAACGCCTATCTGGCACGCATCGAGCAGGTCAATCCGCGGCTCAACGCGGTCGTCCAGCTGACCGCCGAGGCGGCGCGGCGCGAGGCCGCCGCGGCCGATGCCGCGCTCGCCGGCCGGGCGCCGCGCGGCCCGCTCCACGGCGTGCCCTTCACGGTCAAGGACACGCTCGAGACCGCGGGCGTGATCTGCACCGGCGGCACCACCGGCCGCGCCGCGTTCGTCCCCGCGGCCGACGCCACCGTGGTGGCACGGCTTCGCCGTGCGGGCGCGATCCTGCTCGGCAAGACCAACACGCCGGAGATCGCCGCCGCGTTCGAGAGCGACAACCTGGTCTACGGCCGCACCAACAATCCCTACGATCTCACACGCACGCCGGGCGGCAGCACCGGCGGCGAGTCGGCGATCGTCGCGGCCGGCGGCTCGCCGCTCGGCATCGGCACCGACGCCGGCGGCAGCATCCGGGTGCCGGCGCATTTCTGCGGCCTCGCCGGCATCAAGCCGACCTCGGGCCGGATCCCGCGCACCGGCCAGTTCCCGCCGCCGCTCGGCGCGCGCGCGGCGATCGCCCACGTCAGCCTGATCGCGCGCGCGGTCGACGATCTCGCCCTGGCGCTGCCGCTCGCTGCCGGGCCCGATTTCCGCGACTTCTCGATCGTCGCGATGCCGGTGGGCGCGCCGGCCGAGGTCGCCCTGCGCAGCCTCAAGCTGGCCTTCTTCACCGACGACGGCGTGACGACGCCGACCGCCGAGACCCAAGCCGCCGTGCGCAATGCGGCGCGCGCGCTGGCAGCGCGCGGCGTCGCGGTCGAGGAGAGCCGGCCGCCCGGCGCCGAGACGACCTTCACGATCTATCACGACGTCTTCCGTGCCGACGGCGGCACCGGCGCCCGCGCCATGCTCGCCGGCCTCGGCACGACCGAGCTGTCGCCGATGC
Organism: Pseudomonadota bacterium; assembly: GCA_016195115.1. GTDB lineage: Bacteria > Pseudomonadota > Alphaproteobacteria > Elsterales > Elsteraceae > JACQAI01. The sequence continues at coordinate 1,362 of JACQAI010000570.1, read as the reverse complement.
TGCAGCGTTCGCTCGCTACCCTAGGCGGTCCCGCGATGGGTTCGGCGGCCGAGGTCGTGGCGGCGTTCACGCGCTGGGATCTCTACCGCAACACCATGCTGCGCTTCATGGAGGGCTACGACGCGCTGGTGTCGCCGATCGCGCCGTGGCCTGCCCTGCTTCACGGCGGTTCGTTCGAGCCCGCTGCGCTGCGCGGCTTCGCCTACACGATGATGCACAACCTGACCGGCTACCCGAGCGTCGCGGTGCGCGTCGGCACCTCGCCCGAGGGCCTACCGATTGGCATCCAGATCGCGGCGCGGCCGTGGCGCGAAGACGTCGCGCTGGCGCTCGCACGCCAGCTCGAGAGCGATTTCGGCGGCTGGCGGCCGCCCGCCCTTTAGAGCGGGCTCCATTTCGCGCTTTCCCAACCGTCGTCATTGCGAGGAGCGTAGCGACGAATCCAGAGGGCGATAACGCGACTCTGGATTGCTTCGCTTCGCTCGCAATGACGGCCGGGGTGATGAGACGCCTGCGCGTCAGCTCTGCAGCTGCATGCCCTTGGCGACGCCGGGGCGCGCCGCCATGGTGCCCATCCACTTGAGCAGATTGGCGAAGCCGGCCTTCTCGATCATCGGCTTGCGCGCCGCGATCGCGGGATAGAGCGCGAGGTCGGCGATCGACAGCTCGCCGACCAGGAAATCTTTCCCGGCGAGCTGCTGGTCGGCGACCTTGAGCATGTTGACCAGCCGGGTCTCGAAATAGCCGATGATCGCCGGCGACTTCTCGGGCGTGTGCGTGTTCAGGTGGAACAAGGTGCTGCCGGTGCCGGCGATGTCCGAGCAGGCCTGCATGAACCACTGCAGCGCATCGGCCTTCTTGGCGGCGTCCTTGGGCATGAACTTACCCGACTTCTCGGCGATGTAGAGCAGGATCGCGCCCGACTGGCTGAGCACCTTCTTGCCGCCCGGGCCCTCGGGGTCGACGATCGTCGGGATCACGGCGGCGGGGTTGAGCTTCATGTACTCGGCCGCCTTGGCCTCGCCCTTGGCGAGGTCGAGCTTGTGCAGCTTGTAGGGCAGCCCGGACTCTGCCAGCGCGACCGCGGCGCGCAGCCCGTTGCCCGTAGGGGCGGTGTAGAGGTCGATCATCGCGTTCCTCCTCCAGAGATGGCGATCAGGCGGCGTCGAGCGCCTGCTTCAAGTCGGCCAGAATGTCCTCCTCGTGCTCGATGCCGAGCGACAGGCGGACGTAGCCGTCGGTGACGCCGGTCTGGACCTGCTCCTCGGGCGTCAGCTGCGAGTGCGTGGTGCTCGCCGGATGGATCGCCAGGCTGCGCGCATCGCCGATGTTGGCGACGTGGTAGAACATCTTGAGCGCGTC
>JACQAI010000569.1 GCA_016195115.1 Pseudomonadota bacterium | reverse complement strand
CCGCTGGGCGTCAAGGGTGCCGGCGAGGCCGGCGCGATCGGCGCGCCGCCGGCGGTGGTCAATGCCGTGCTCGATGCCCTGGTCGCCCACGGCATCACGACCCCTCTCGACATGCCGTTGACGGCCGAGAAGGTGTGGCGCGCGCTGCACGGCGCGCGGCCGCGACGGGCGGCCTAGGGTGGCAGCGGCCGATCTCGACGCGATCATCGCCATCGCGCGCGCCGCCGGCGCCGAGATCATGCGCCACTATGGCGGCAGCGACGCCGCCGCAAGCCAGCGCAAGGCCGACGGCTCACCGGTCACCGCCGCCGATCACGCCGCCGAGGCGCTGATCGTCGCCGGGCTCGCCAAGCTCGACGCCGGCATCCCGATCGTCGCGGAGGAGCTGGTCGCGCGCGGCGAGACGCCCGACGTCGCCGATCGGCCGTTCTGGTGCGTCGACCCGCTCGACGGCACCAAGGAGTACATCGCCCGGACCGGCGAGTTCGTGGTCTGCATCGCGTTGATCGAGCGGTGTGTGCCGGTGCTCGGCGTCGTCCATGCCCCGGTGCTTGACGCGACCTTCGCCGGCGCCGGGCCGGGTACCGCGATCAAGGTCGACGCTGCGGGCGCGCGCCAGCCGATCGCCGTGCGCGCGGTGCCGGCGAGCGGCGCGGTCGCGCTCGACAGCCGCTCGCACCGCGACGGCGTTGAGCTCGATCGCTGGTTCGCCGAGCACGGGGTGACCGAGCGGCGCACCTGCGGCAGCGCGCTCAAGTTCGGCCTAGTCGCCGAGGGCTCGGCCGATCTCTACGTGCGCTTCGGGCCGACCAGCGAATGGGACACCGCGGCCGGCCACGCCGTGCTCGAGGCCGCCGGCGGCAGCGTCCGGCAGCTCGACGGCACGCCGCTGCGCTACGCCAAGCCAGGATTTCTGAATTCGGGATTTATCGCCAGAGGTCTGCGCACGTCAGGAGTCGGGAGTCAGGGGTCAGGACGAAAGACGTGACGTCGCCTTCCCGACCCCTGACTCCCGACACCCGACCCCTGGTCTGGGTGGTCTGCGACGACAAGCAAGGCATCACGAACCAGTGCGTCGGGGTGGCCGAGGCGATCGACGCCGAGCCGGTGATCAAGTACAGCCGCCCGCGCTGGCCGTGGTCGTGGCTGCCGGCGGCATGGTGGCCGTGGCCCCTGAGCGCCCAGCGGCGCGGCGCGGCGCCGCTGGCGCCGCCGTGGCCCGATCTCGTGATCGCCGCCGGGCGCACCGGCTTCGCGCCTGCGGTCGCGATCCGCCGGCGCGCCGGCGGCAAGACCCTGCTGGTCGCGATCCAGAACCCGCGCATGGCGCGCGATCAATTCGACCTCATCATCGTGCCGGCGCACGATCGCCTGGAGGGCCCCAACGTCCTGGTGACCGAGGGCGCGCCGCACCGGGTCACCGCGGCACGGCTGGCCGCCGACGCCGCCGAGCTGGCGCCGCGGCTTGCCTATCTGCCGCGGCCGCTGGTCGCGGTGCTGATCGGCGGCAGCAACCGCTTCTATCGCCTGGATGCGACGGTCGCCGCGGCGCACGGCGCCGCGCTCGCGGCGTTCGCGCGCCGCCACGGCCTGGCCTTGGCGCTGACGCCGTCGCGCCGCACCCCGGCCGACGTCATCGCCGCGCTGCGGCGCGCGCTCGCCGAGGTGCCGGCGTTCGTGTGGGACGGCGGCGGGCCCAATCCCTATTTCGGCCTGCTCGGGCTGGCCGACGCCATCGTCGTGACCGCCGACTCGGTATCGATGACGTCGGAGGCGGCGGTCACCGGCAAGCCGGTCTACGTGCTGGCGCTGCCGGGCCGCGGCGGCAAGTTCGCGGCGTTCCACGCCCGCATGGCGGAGCGGGGCATCACGCGGCCGTTCACCGGCGACTACCAGCCCTGGACCTACCCGGCGCCGGACGACATGGCGCGCGCCGCGGCGGCGATCCGGCGCCTGCTCGCGACGCGCGGCGGGATGGCGCGGCCGGTGTCGGCAGCCGCCGTCTGAGCCATATACTCGGCTCTCGGGCAATGCTATTGGCATGACGCGGCCGGGGCGCGACGGCCGGCGGGACGACCATGGGGCTCTGGCTCGAAACCTTCAATAACCAGACTGACCAGGGCAACGCCCTGTTCAAGGCCCTCGGCCACCCCTTGGCGGCGCGCCGGGTGCCGGCCCTGCTCAAGCGTCTCAAGCGGGGCGGGCCGGTGGCGCTGTTCGACCCGTGGGGCCATTTCGACAGTTTCGCGACCTACTACGGGCTCGACGGCATCGACATCCGCGCCCGCTACGTCCAGCGCGCCGAGGACCTGACCGATCGCCGCGGCGTTCCTCGCCGACGACGTCGCGATCGAGAGCTTCCAGGCGCTGCGCCTGCCGGATCGGCTGATCAGCAATCGGCGGCGCTATCTCGATCCGCTCAACTTCGCGACCAACTTCTGCCTGTTCCGCGACGCAGATGGCCGCCACAGCGAGCTCCACACCATCGAGTACTGGTCGAGCTACGGCGCCAAGCGGCCCGGTTTGTGGCTGTGTCTGTTCGACGCCGATGGCCGCGCCTTGGCGCGCTGGGAGGAGCGCCCGGCGCCGGGCGCGGCGATCCGTCTCGACGCCCGCGAGATCCGCCGGCGCTTCGCGCTGCCGGAGTTCGTCGGCTCGCTGTTCATCCACGCCTTCGCGATCGGCGGCCACGACGTCATCAAGTTCATCCTCGACGATCGCGACGAGGGCGGCCGCGCGCCGGTCGTCACCCACGACGCCAACAGCTGGCCGGCCGACTACTACGCCGGCCTGCCGGCGCCGGTGAACGGCGACAACGTCACGTTGTGGTTGCAGAACTGCCACCCGATGGCGATCCCCGCGGGCGCGATCAGCCTCAACCGCATGGGCCGCGAGGATCGCCGCCCGGTCGCCCAGGCGATCCCGCCGTTCGGCACCCATCGCCAGGACGTCCGCGCGCTGTTCCCCGAGCTCGAGTGGCCCGACCAGCTCGAGATCGAGGCCGGCCGCTACGTCGTACGGCCGCGCTACGAGATCCGGCGCGTCAACGGCACGCCGGCGCTCGCCCACGTCAACGTCGAGCGCACCGACCTCAAGCCCGACCCCAACATCGCCCGGTTCGGCAACCTGTTCGGCAAGGGCTTCCTGCTGCCGGGACCGATCCTGCCGCGGCGCGATTGGAAGACCTATGTGCTGCCCTCGATCTCGACCAACCGCTGGCCGACGCCGGAGCGACGTTCGAGCACGGCCACCTCGAGCTGGTCTACGACTTCGAGGCCGGCCAGGACGCCGACGGCTGGCTGCACGCGCTGTTCCGCTACGAGCACCGCGCCAGCGGCCAGCTCAGCGACACCAGCTTCGGCGCCCACATCTTCAACACCGCGATGGTCTACAAGGGCGAGCCGCAGTCCTATCACGGCACGCCGCCCGGCCTGACGACCAAGCTGCTGCTGCGCCTGGCGCCGCCGCCGCTCGACGCCTTCTGCATGCTGATCTTCCCGGCGTCGCAGCCGTGGCGGCCCCACTCCGACACCTGCCTCGAGCTGCACGACCGCGGCGGCGCCCTGGTCGCCACCGAGCGCCTGGCGATCCCGTGCAGCGGCTCGCGCCTGGTGCGTCCGAGCAGCGTGTTCGGCGCCGCCGCCCTCGCCGCCGCCAGCGACGCCGGCTACGTCATCGTGCGCGACGCGACCTGCCGGCTGTTCGGCTATCACGGCCTGACCGGCCCCGACGGCGCCTTCTGCCTCGACCACATGTTCGGGTTCTGAGCGCTTGGTCACGGCCATGAAAGGCGCCGCCCGACTTTTTCTCGTCGCAGGGCTCGTCGTGCTCGCCGGGTGTCAGAACCAGCGCTCGGCCACGTTCTCGACGCGCGGGCAGGCGACCGTCCTGGCGATCGCCGGCGATTACCGGCACGAGCTGTCGGGCATGGAGTTCCCGACCAAGATCGCCGAGTTCGAGCGCAAGCGCCTGCTGCAATACGACCGTGCCGGCCGCAGCGTCAGCGCCGTCTACGCGATCGACGGCGCGACCACCAACATCACCGCGACCGTGTTCGTCTTCCCGGCGCGTGCCGGGCGCGGCGACCGCTGCCGCGGCCAGCTCGAGTCGGCGTCGGCCGACCTGGTGCGCGTCCATCCGGGCGCGCGCCGCGACGCGGTCGACGACACGACCTTGGTGCAGGCCGGTCGCAGCCATGCCGGCGCGCACGCGACGTTCGTCTACGACGAGCCGATCCGCAACGAGCGCTGGCCGTCGACCGCGCAGATCTACCTGTTCTGCAACGTCGCCGAGGAATGGCAGGTCGAGTACCGCTTCACCCATCCGCGCGAGCTCAACGCCGCGCCGATCATCGAAGACTTCATGACCCGCCTGATCTGGACCTTGCGGGTGGTCTAACCCCTCCTC
>JACQAI010000568.1 GCA_016195115.1 Pseudomonadota bacterium | reverse complement strand
TGCTCGCGCCACGGCGAGACGTTGCAGCGGTTGCCGTGGTCCCACGGCCCGAGGATCAGGTGGCTCGGATTCTTGCGGCTGCCCAGGGTCAAGTAGCGCGAGATCGCGCCGTTCATGTAGCCGGCACCGTCCATCCAGCCTGACACCGACAGCACCGCGACCTCGGGCAGCACGCCGTCGCAATAGCCGAACGGGCTGAACTTCGCCGCCGTGAAGCTCGGATCGTAGGGCAGGGCGTCGTCGCGGCAGCGGAACTCGGCCATGAAGTCGGGCTGGCGGAAATTGGCCAGATGCTCGCGCACCGCCGTGCGGCACAGCGCGCCGTCGGCATCCTCGTCGACCGGCTGCGGGCCCTCGAGATCTGGGCTGGCATAGTAGACGAACTGCTTGAGCACCTCGCGGCGGTCGTGGTCGAGCCCGACCATCAAGGCGTCGTAGACCCGCGTCAGCTCCTTCAAGAGGATACCGCCCGGATAGTAGTTGTCCGCGTAGGTGTCCCACACCGCCGACAACGGCGCGATCGCCTTGACGGCGGGATGGCCGGTGCTCGCCAGGTAGTCGGCGGCGGCGCCGAGATAGGAGACGCCGGTGGCGCCGATGACGCCGTTCGACCACGGCTGGGCGACGATCCAGTCGGCGATCTCGCGATGGTCGTCGCGCTCGCGCGGCGAGCGGAAGGCGTCGCGCGTGCCGAAGCTGGCGCCGCTGCCGCGCACGTCGACGATCACGACGACATAGCCGCGCGGCGCAAACATGTCGCGGTATTTGCCGGCGTTGGGGCTGGTCTCGCTGGTGGCACCGGCACGCAGCTTGAAGCGCCGGTAGTAGGGTGTGAAGATCGCGACCGCGGGCAGCTTCGCGGGCGCTGCCGGACCGCCCGGTTTGGCCTGCGGCAGGTAGACGTCGACCGCCAGGCGGACGCCATCGCGCATCGCGACGTAGCACGAGCGCGGCTTCGCTGGCAGCGCGAACTCGGCTGGGCGCTCGGCCAGATACGCGCTCGGCGGCACGCGCCAAGCCTCGCCTCGCGTGTCGCGGTCGGACATCGATGATCTCCCGGCTTGTCACGCTTGCGCGCGCGGGCGGCTTCGCCTCACGATGGCGTTAGCTCGCCGCAACTGAGGGGCGCCGTCAATGAATCTCGGCTATGTCGGTCTCGGGCGCATGGGCGGCGCGCTGGTGCGCCGGCTGCTGCCGCACCACACGCTGCGCGCCTACGATCTACGTCCCGCGGTGGTGGCGTCGTTCGCCACCGAAGGCGCGGTGCCAGCGCAGAACCTGGCGACGCTGGCGCGCGAGTGCGACGTCGTCATGACCTGCCTGCCGACCTCCAAGGAGGTGCGCGCGGTGCTGTTCGGCGACGACGGTCTCGCCAAGAATCTCCAGCGCGGCAGCCTGATCGTCGACATGACCACCGGCAACCCCAACGACACGCGCGAAATGGCGGCCACGCTCAAGGCCCAGGGCATCGACCTGATCGATGCGCCGGTCAGCGGCGGTCCGCATGGTGCCGTTGCCGGCACCATCGCGATCCTGGTCGGGGCGCCGCCGGCGCTGTTCGAGCGCATTCGCCCGGTGCTGTCGACCATCAGTCCCAACGTCTTCCACATCGGCGACGTCGGTAGCGGCCACCTGATGAAACTGGTCAACAACGTCATCTCGGCCGGCCTGCGGGTGCTGACCTTCGAGGCGGTCGCCATGGGGGTCAAGAACGGCCTCGACCTCAAGACCTGCGTCGAGGTGCTGCACAAGGCGTCGGCGCGCAGCTATATCACCGAGACTTCGCTGCCCAAGCTGCTCGATCCCAACCGCACCCAGACGTTTTCGCTCGAGCTGATGCTCAAGGACGTTCGCCTGGCGACTGAGATCGGCGTCGCCAGCGGCGCGCCGATGCCGGCCGCCGGACTGGTTCGGGAACTCTACCAGCTTTCGCTCAACGAGCACGGCGGCGCCGCCGACGTCAACGACATGATCCACACCTTCGAGCGCATGGCCAACGTCAAGGTCACGCCCTGACGACCAGGAGGCTCCGATGCCCGTGCTCTACGAGAAACGCAACCAGGTCGGCTACCTGACTCTGTCGCGGCCCGACGCGCGCAACTGCTGGGGCGACGACTACAACGCCGATCTGCCGGCACGCTGCGAGGAGATCGCGTTCGACGACGACGTACGCGCCGTGGTGTTGACCGGCGACGAGGCCGGCGGCGCGTTCTCGGCCGGCGCCAACATTCGTGATCCGAAGACCCACGGCCCGGAAGCGGTCGGCGACTTCATCAAGGGCTTGGCAAAGCGCCCGCGCTATGCCGGCCAGGCGCTGGTCGACCTGCCCAAGCCGGTGATCTGCGCGGTCAACGGCTTCGCGGTCGGCATCGGCGCCATCACCACCGTCTGCTGCGACATGATCGTGGCGTCCGAGCGCGCCGAGTGGCGGCTGCCGCAGGTCGCCCTCGGCATCATGCCGAACCATGCCGGCGCGGTGCGGATGTCCCAATGGATCGGCAAGGGCAACGCGATGAAATTGGCGATGGGCTACCCGCTCAAGGCGGACGAGGCGTACCGGCTCGGGTTGGCGCAATGGCTGGTGCCGCACGACCGGCTGATGGCGGAAGCCACCGCGATCGCCGAGCGCCTGGCCGGCATGCCGCCGTTGGCGACGCGGATCGCCAAGGAATCGCTCATTCGTGGTCTCGACATGCCGACGGTCGCGGATGCCGCCTATCTCGATCTCTACCGCCAGGCGCTGCTGTCGATGACCGACGACGCGCACGAGAGTCACACGGCGTGGCGCGAGAAGCGCAAACCCAGCTTCAAGGGAGCCTGATATGCGCGCGGTCTGGTACGAACGGCAGGGTGCGGCGTCCGAGGTGCTGGTGGTCGGCGAGCTGCCGACGCCCGACGCCGGGCCCGGCGAGGTGCGCGTCAAGCTCGAGGCCTCGGGCGTCAACCCGTCGGACACCTATCGGCGGGCGGGCCGCGTGCCCAAGGAGTATCCGCGCGTCGTCACCAACAGCGACGGCGCCGGCGTGGTCGACCAGGTTGGCGCCGGCGTGGCGTCGCGTTGGCTCGGCCAACGCGTGTGGCTGTACAACGGCCAGCGCAACGGCCGCTGGTGCGGCACCGCTGCCGAGTACATTGCGCTGGCGGTCGACCTCGTGACGCCGCTGCCCGACGCCGTGTCGTTCGCCGAGGGTGCCACCCTGGGCGTGCCGGGCATGACCGCGCATCGCTGCGTCTTCCTGGCCGCGCCGCTGCAGGGCCGCGTCGTGCTGGTCACCGGCGGCGCCGGCGCGGTCGGCCACTACGCCGTGCAGCTCGCCAAATGGGCCGGCGCCACCGTGATCGCCACGGTCAGCTCGGCCGAGAAGGCGGCGCGGGCGCGCGCCGGCGGCGCCGACCACGTCATCAACTACAGGCAAGAGGACGTCGCCGCGCGGGTGCGCGAGATCACCGGCGGCGCCTTGGTCGATCATGTCGTCGAGGTCGATTTCGGCGGCAACCTTGCGGCCTGCCTGGCGGCGGTGCGGGTCAACGGCTCGGTGGCGATCTACGCCTCGACCGGCGATCGCACCCCCAAGCTGCCGGTCGGCGAGCTGATGCAGAAGAACTTGTCGGTGCACGCCATGTCGCTGGCCGGCGTGCCGCACGAGAGCCGCAAGCGGGCGCAGAGCGACATCACGCGCTGGCTCGCCGGCGGGCCACGGCTGCTGTCGGTCGCTGCGCGCTTCCCGCTCGCCGAGACCGCCGCCGCCCACGAGGCGGTCGAGCGCGGCGGCAAGGTCGGCACCGTCGTGGTCGAGCCGCAGCGCTGACAGCCCTCAATGCGCTCTCAGAGAGGTCGACATGGACGATCCCGCGGCCTGGATACCCTTGATCATCTGGACGCTCCTGTTCGCGGCGCCGCTGGTCAAACTGCTCGATCGCACCGGCCTATCGATGGGCTGGATCGTGATCGCCCTGATTCCGATCGGCGGCGGCTTGGTCATGCTGTATCTCGTGGCGTTCGCCAAGTGGCCGGCCGTGCGCGAGGCGTCCTCCGATGTGTGAAGGGTTCACGTCCGGCGTCGTCAGCGGCCGACCAAGCACTGCCCCGGCCAGGCGCCCGAGCGGGTGAGCGCGCGCGCGGTCGCGCGCACCATGTCGGCGAACGGCGCGATGATGTCGGGGCGCGCCACGCCGGTCGGCGTCACCAGGGCGAGCCGCCAGGCGGCGGCGGGCCGAAACGGCCGGGCCTCGAGCACACCAAGCCGGACCTCGGAGACGAACCCGCCCTGGGTCAGCAGGCTGAAGCCGAGCCCGTCGCGCAACAGCGCGCGGATCAAGCCCGGATCGTCGACCTCCATGATGACGTTGAGCGCGATGCCGCGCGCCGCGATCCAGCTGTCGAGCAGGCGCCGCGAGGCGTTCGGGCGGCTCGGCAGGATCAAGGGCACCCGCGCCAGATCGGCGGTGCCGAGGGGGTCGCGCGCGAACGGGAAGGAGCCCGGCTTGCCAACCAGGTAGACCGGCTCCTTGACCAGCGGCGTGATCGCGAAGCCGCGCTGGGGCATCGGGTCGTGCAGGCAGGCGAGGTCGACCTGGCCGCGCATCAGCCATTCGTGAATGTAGCCGCTGAAGCCGCCGATCACCTTGAGGTAGACGTTGGGATAGGCGGCGGCGAAGCGCGCGGTCAGGGCCGGGATCAGGAAATGCCCGGCGGCCGGCGGCACCGCGAAGGTGATCATGCCCGACGGCCCGGCGTTGCCGCCGCGAATCTCGGCCGCGACCTGCTCGAGCTGGCGCAGGAACACCTGGCTGCGCTGCAGCAACACGCGCCCGGCATCGGTCAGGCTGACGCCGTGGCCGTGGCGCGCGAACAGGGCGCTGCCGAGCTCGGCCTCGAGCCGGCGCACCTGGCGGCTGATCGCCGGCTGCGAGATGCGCAGGAACTCGGCGGCGCGGCTGTAGCTGCCGAACTCGGCGACCGCCTGGAAATAGCGCAGGGTGCGGGTCTCCACCGGCGCCTCCCGCCCGATCCAACGTTTCGGTTATAGCACCTATACGGCTTATATCTTGGACGCAAGGCCGGCGCGGTCGCTAGCCTAGGCGGCGTACCAGCGAGGATGGGCGGCATGAAGTTCGGGCTGATGACCCAGATCCAGATGCCGCGGCCGTGGACGGAGCACGCCGAGAGAGACGCCTACCGCAACATGCTCGATCAGGTGATCGCGGCCGAGGACCTCGGCTTCGACTACTTCTGGATCACCGAGCAGCATTTCTTCTACGAGATCGGCCACAGCCCGTGCCCCGACATGCTGCTGGCCGCGCTCACCCAGCGCACCTCGCGCATCCGGCTCGGCTTCGCGGTCGTCATCGTGACGGTCAACCACCCGTTCCACGTCGCCGAGCGCATCGCCACGCTCGACGTGCTGAGCAACGGCCGGGTCGAGTTCGGCATCGGGCGCGGCTCGACGCCCTACATGGTCGAGGGCTTCGGCGTCGACCCCGCCGACGGCCGCGCGATCGCCGCCGAGGCCATGACGGTGATCATGAAGGCGTTCGAGGACGAGCATTTCCCGGGCTTCAAGGGCGAATTCTTCGACCTGCCGGCGCGCCACGTCGTGCCGCGGCTGGTTCAGCGCCCGCATCCGCCGTTGTGGATCGCGGCGTCCAACCTGGCGACCTACGAGCACGCCGCTCGCCAGGGCGTCGGCGTGATCGGCGTGACGCGCAACTCGATCGACGAGACGCGCGCGGCGATCCGCACCTATCGCGAGGTCATCCGCAGCGCCGATCCGGCCGGCTTCCTCGGCAAGGCTGCCAACGAGCACGTCGGCGCCTTCGCGATCACATACTGCCACAAGGACGACCGCATCGGCCGCGACGTCGCGTGCGCGGCGGCGCGCTGGTACAACGGCGACAACCAGGCGCTGATCAACCCGGTGCGCTTTGCGACCGCGGGCGGCGTCGAGCAGGTGGTCGGCAAATTCCGCAGCCGCTCCAACGAGCAACTGATCGAGGACGGCATGGCGATCGGCGGCAATCCGGACACGATCTGCCGCCAGGTCGAGAAATGGGCCGAGGCCGGACTAGACCAGATGATCTTCGTGCTGCAGGCTGGGCGCACCACCCACGACCAGGTCATGCAGGCGCTCGAGCTGATCGGGGAGCAGGTGATCCCGCGTTTTGCCGAGCGGCCATCCGTTCTGCCCGGACGCCAGGCGGTGTGAACCAACAGGGGAGGCGAAGATGAGGCAGGCGGTCCGACGCGCGGCGCTCGCGCTCGCGGTTCTCGGTATGATGCTGGCGGTCGGCGCGGCGCGGGCGCAGATGCCCAAGCTCGATGTCGCTGCGTCGTCGACCTGGTGGGGCCAGGTCCCGATCATGGTCGCGATCGACAAGGGCTACTTCAAGGAACAGGGGGTCGAGGTCGGTTTCCAGCACATGGTCAGCTCGGGCGATCGCATCGCGGCGCTGACCGCGGGCTCGGTCGCGTTCAGCAATCTCGGCCGCATCGCGGTGATCAACGAGATGGCGCGCGGCAACCAGAGCTTCTACTTCTTCGCCAACATCGATGATTCGCCGGGTAACGAGGGTTGTTGGGCACGTCCAGGATTTGCATCGTTCAAGGACCTGCGCGGCAAGAAGGTCGCGGCCAACACCTCGGCGCAGATCACCATGAACGGTCTGCTCGAGGCCGCCGGCATGGTCGAGAAGGACGTCGTGTTCGTCAACTTGCCGCCCGCCGAGATGGCGGGCGCGATCGCCAAGGGCGACGTCGACGCGGCGTGCGTCTGGGAGCCGCTGTTCAGCAACGTCAAGAAGGCCGCGGCCGACGGCAAGCTGCTCGGCACCGATGCCGACACGCCCAGCTTCAAGAAGTTCGGCACCATGGCGGCGCCCGACATCATGATCATCGCGCGCAAGCTGGTCGACGAGCAGCCCGAGCAGGCGCGCAAGCTGGCGGTGGCGCTGTTCAAGGGCGTGGCCTATACCAACGCCAATCCCGACGACACCGCCAAGACGGTGGCGCACTACTTCCGCAAGTCGCCCGAGGAGGTGCTCGAGGCGATGAAGAGCTTCAAGTATTTCGGCCAGGCGGGCTGGCCCGAGCACATGAAGCTGCACACTGGCCAGATGCAGTTCCTGGCGCAGTGGCTGCACGACAACGCCAAGATCCCGAGCGTGCCCGACGTCGCCAAATGGGAGAACGTGTCCTTCGTTCCCAAGCCCTGACATGATGCGCGCGTGGTGACCACGGGAGACACCGCGTCGACGACGATCCCGCTCGCGCCCGATACGCCGCGGCGCCGTCGGCCGCTCGGCATCGTCATGGGGGTGTGGTGGCCGGCCAAGGCGCTGGTCGACCCGTTTGTCTCGTTGCTGAGGCCCTTGCCGTCGATCACCTGGATCCCGCTCACCATCCTGTGGCTCGGCATCGGCGAGCCGCAGAAGACCGCGATCGTGTTCCTCGGCTCGTGGATCTACATCCTGATCTACACCGTCGAGAGCACGCGCCGGGTCGATCCGTTGTTGATCCGAGCGGCGCGCAACCTCGGCGCCTCGGATCTCGCGGTGATGCGCGAAGTGATCCTGCCCGGCGCGCTACCCGGCATCCTGACCGGGCTCAAGGTTACCTTGGCGATCTCGTGGTCGTGCGTGCTGACCGCCGAGATGGTCGCGGCGCAGAACGGGCTCGGCGCGCTGATCTGGCAGGCCAAGGACTGGGGCAACCTGGCCCTGGTTCTGGTCGGCATGGTGTGCATCTCGATCACCGTGCTGATCGCCGATCGCCTGGCCAACCTGGCCGAGCGCCTGCTGCTGCCGTGGGAGCGCCACCGCCGTGCCTGAGCCGATCCTGTCGGCGCGTGCGGTCGCCAAGCGCTTCCCGGTCGGCCGCGGCCCCGAGCTGACCGCGATCGAAGGCTTCTCGCTCGACGTGCGCGAGGGCGAGCTGCTGTGCCTGCTCGGGGCCTCGGGCTGCGGCAAGTCGACCATGCTCAATTTGTTCGCCGGCTTCACGCAGCCGAGCGCCGGCGCCGTCATGTTGCGCGGCCAGCCGATCACGCGCATCGAGCCGCGCTGCGGCATGGTGTTCCAGTCCTACGCGCTGTTCCCGTGGAAGACCGTGCAGGCCAACGTCGAGTTCGGGCCCAAGATGCGCGGCGTCGGGCGCGCCGAGCGCCGCCAGATCGCGGCGCGCTACATCGATCTCGTCAAACTGATCGGGTTCGAGGACCACTACCCGGCGGAGCTGTCGGGCGGCATGCAGCAGCGCGTCACGCTCGCCCGCATCCTGGCGGCCGACCCCGAGGTGCTGCTGATGGACGAGCCGTTCGCGGCGCTCGACGCCATGACGCGCCAGGTCATGCAGGAGGAGCTGCTGCGCCTGCACGCGGAGAGCCGCAAGACCATCGTGTTCATCACCCACAGCATCGACGAGGCCCTGATCCTGGCCGACCGGATCGTCGTCATGTCGGCGCGCCCGGGTCGGGTCAAGACGGTGCTCGACAATAACCTGCCGACGCCGCGGCGCGTCGCCGTGCAGCTGCTGCCGGAGTTCGCCCGGCTCAAGGCCGAGATCTGGGCCCACGTCGAGGAAGAGGTGCGCCGCCACGACGAGGCATCGCGCCGGCGGGGATCACCAACGCGGGAAGCATCCGATGTCCAAGCATGATTTCACCGCCGAGGAATTCGCCGCGCGGCAGGCGCGCGTGCGCGCCGAGATCGCCAAGGCCGGGCTTGACTGGCTGCTGGTCATCCACCCGGTGTCGCTGCACTGGCTGACCGGCAGCGACGCCAAGAGCTACACCGGCTTCCAGTGCCTGCCGATGGCGGCGGCGCCGCGCAAGCTCGTGATGTTCACCCGCGAGTCCGAGCGCAACGAGTACGAGGACGATACCGTGGTCGACGAGGTGCGCGGCTACGGCGGCCACGAGCCCGCGGATCCGATGGCAGCGTTTACGCGCTTCGTCGACGAGCTCGGCCTGCGCAATGCGCGGGTCGGCATGGAGGTGCCGGCCTGGTACCTCCATCCGCACCATTACGTCCGCCTCAAGGACATGCTCGGCAGCGCGCTGGTCGCCGAGCCGACCAACCTGGTGCACCACTTGAAGCTGGTGAAGTCGCCCCGCGAGCTCGGCTACATCCGACGCTCCGCCGAGATCGCGGCCGGGGCGGTGGCGGCGCTGGTCGCGGCTGTCGCGGAAGGGGCGATGGAGCTCGATCTCGCCGCCGCGGCGTACCATCATGTGCTCAAGGAGGGCAGCGGCCAGCCGGCGAGCACCATGAATCTGATGACCGGCGAGCGCTGCTGTTTCACGCTTGGCGCGCCGACCACGCGTCGGCTGAAGCGTGGCGACCCCGGCCTGGTCGAGCTGGCTGCGGCGTGCAAGCGCTACACCTCGACGATCGGCCGCCAGTGGAGCCTCGGCCCGCCGTCGGCGCGGGTCAGCGAGCTCTACGACATCGTGCGCGAGGCGTCCGACGCCTGCATGGCCGAGATGCGCGCCGGCGTGCCCGCGATCGTGCCGCACGAGGCCGCCAAGCGCGTGATCGCCAAGGCCGGGCTCGACCGCTACCGCCAGCACACCACGGGCTACGGCATGGCGCCCGGTTTTCCGCCGTCGTGGGGCGAGCCGCTCAACATGTTCGGCGGCACCACCGACGTGCTGCAGGCCGGCATGGTGGTCTCGGTCGAGCCCAACGTCTTCATCCACGACGAGCGCATCGGCGTGCGCCTGATCGACAACGTCGTGATCACCGACGGCGCGCCCGAGTTGTTATCGCGTTATCCGCGCAACCTGATCGTGATCGACTGAGGTCGGCTCAGCGCCAGAGCTCGCGGCTGGCCAGCCGGGCGCCCTCGACCAGCGCTTCGAGCTTGGCCCACATGATGGTCGGGTGGACGCGGCGCAGGAACGGCCCTTGGGCGAAGCCGCAGTCGGTGCCGGCGATGACGTTCTCGCGCCCGACCAGTCCCGCCAGCCGCACGATGCGCTCGGCGATCAGCTCGGGGTGCTCGACGATGTTGGTCGCGTGACTGATCACGCCCGGGATGAGCAGCCTGCCGGGCGGCAACTTGACGTCCTGCCAGACCCGCCATTCGTGCTCGTGGCGCGGATTGGCGCCTTCGAGGACGTAGGCGCCGGCGCGCACCTGGAGGATGAGATCGACGATGTCCTTGAGCGCGACGTCGCTGGTATGCGGTCCCGGCCAGCTGCCCCAGCATACGTGGTAGCGGACGCGCTCCTCGGGAATCCCCGCGAGCGCGTGGTTGAGCGCCTCGACATGGCGCGCCACCCAGGTTCGGTAGTCCGCGAAGCTGGCCGGCGGCACCATCCGGTCGTAGGTGACGGCCGCACGCGCGTCGTCGATCTGGAGCAGGAATCCGGCATCGACGATGGCGCGGTATTCGGTGCGCATCGCCTCGGCGATCGCCGCCAGCAGGGCTTCGTCGTTCGGGTAGAACTCATTCTTGCGGTCGGGGATGACGCTTGCCGGCGCGGCGACCGGCAGGAACGCCTCCGCGACCGCGATGCCGTCCAGCGCCGCCTTGAAATTGTCGATGTCGCGCGCGATCTCGGCAGTGCCGGTGTAAGCGATCGGTCCGACGCATACCGAGTCGGCGGTGGTCACGCGGCCCTCGCGGCCGTCGAGCTCGGCGTAGAACTCAGCGAAGCGCGCGCGGTCGGCGCCGCGCGCGAACGGGTCGGCGCCGGGCTGGATCGGCCGCTGCTCGAAGCCGCTCAGGCGTTCGAGCACGTATTGCGACCAGCTGATCGACTTGCCGAACTCGCCGTCGCTGATCACGTCGAGGCCGACCTCGGCCTGGCGGCGTGCGATCTCGGCGACCGCGCGGCGCAGGCAATCGGCGTGCGCGGCGGCGTCGTAGGGCTGGCCGGCCTGCTTGGCGCGCAGGAACTGGAGCAGCGCCGGCGGGCGGATCAAGCTGCCGACGTGGGTGGTCAGGATCCGTTCGCTG
>JACQAI010000567.1 GCA_016195115.1 Pseudomonadota bacterium | reverse complement strand
TGCTGTGCGGCGTGCCGTACGAGGTCGCGCGCTCGGGCGGCCACTTCAAGGCGCACGGGCTCGACGTCGAGCTCGTCTACATGCGCGGCGGCAACGCCGCCATCCAGGCGCTGGTCGGCGGCGCGGTCGACTATGGCGCGACGTCGCTCGACGTCGCCATCCAGGCCTATGCCAACGCCAGCGCCGGCATCCGGCGGTTTGCGGTGACCGGCCGGCTGCCGCTGTTCGCGGTCGTCACGGCGCCGTCGACCGCCGGCCGCATCCAGTCCTTCAAGGACCTCGAGGGCCGCACGGTCGGCGTGTCGGCGCTCGGCAACGCCGATCACGCCCTGACCTTGTTCCTGCTCAAGGGAGCCGGCGCCGATGCCAACAAGGTCAAGTTCGCGACCATGGGCGTCAATCTGCTGGAAGCATTGCGCCAGAACCAGATCGACGTCGGCGTCGTCCAGGAGCCGGCCTTGACCCTGCTCAAGCGGTCCGGTGCGCGCGTGCTGGTCAACGCCATGGACCTCGAGGACGCCAAGCACCATCTCGGCGGCGCCTTCGAGTTCATGGGCGTCGCGGTGCGCGCCAAGGAGTTCGAGCAGCGCCGCCCCGAGATGGTCGCGCTCGCGGGCGCCCTCGCCGACGCCCTCAAGGCGCTGCGCACGATGAGCGCCGACCAGCTGGTCGACGCCTTGCCGAAGGCGATGATCACCGGCATGGACCTGAAGGAGCTCGGCGAGATCCTGGTCCAATATCGCGAGTCGCTGTACCCGGAGACCGTGGCGATCGATCGCGAGGCCGCCAAGCGCGTCGAGCAGGCCCTGATCGTCGGCGGCCTGGTCAAACCCGGCGCCGGCATGGCCGACCTGCACGACACCTCGATCGTCGGGGGCTGAGCCCTGCGGGTCCGCGACCTCACGATCTCCTACGGCGGCGAGCCGGTCCTCGAAGGCGCCAGCCTGGCGGTCGAGGACGGCCAGTTCGTCAGCCTGGTCGGCCCCTCGGGCTCGGGCAAGACCAGCATCCTGCGCGCCGCGATCGGGCTGCAGCAGCCGCTCGCCGGCACGATCGAGACCGGCCTGGCGCCCAACGCGGTCGGCATCCTGTTCCAGGACGACGCGCTGCTGCCGTGGAAGACGGCGCGCGACAACGTCGCGCTCGGCCTCGAGCTCAACGGCATGGCGCGCCGCCAGGCGCTCGCCGAGGCGGATCTCTGGCTCGGGCGCCTCGACCTCGCCGGCTTCGGCGACCGCTTCCCGCGCCACCTGAGCGGCGGCCAGCGCAAGCGCGTCGCGCTCGCCCAGGTGCTGGCGCTCAAGCCGCGCCTGATCCTGATGGACGAGCCGTTCGCCTCGCTCGACGCCATCGTGCGCGCCCGCGTGATCAAGGACGTCGTGGCGCTGGTCGAGCAGGAGCGCATCAGCGTGCTGCTGGTCACCCACGACCTCGAGGAGGCGCTCGGCCTGTCGGACGAGATCTACCTGCTGTCGCAGGGCCCGCGCGCGCGCATCACCGAGCGCTACCACGTGCCGATCCCGCGGCCGCGCGATCCGATGCGCGCGCGCCTGCATCCGGCCTTCGCGCCGCTCTATGACCAGCTGTGGACCGATCTGTCGCGCGCGGTCGACCGCCGCGTCGAGGCGGCCTGATGGCGCCGCGCCACGCCTGGCTGCGCCAGCTCGTCGCGTTCGGCGTGCTGCTCGTGATTTGGCAGGGCGCCGGCTGGGCCGACTGGCTCAATCCACTCTATGCGCCGAGCCCGAGCCAGATCGCCGCGACCTTGGTCGAGCTGTTCGCCGACGGCCGCATCTGGCCGCATCTCGAGGCGACCTTCACGGCCGCGCTCGGCGGCCTCGCGCTCGGCATCGTCGTCGGCGTCGTGCTCGGGGTGATCGCCGCCCTCGTGCGGTTGGTCGCCGAGCTGCTCGAGCCGGTGATGACCGTGCTCAACGCCATCCCGCGCGTCATCCTGGCGCCCCTGTTCGTGATCTGGCTCGGCATCGGCCTCGCCTCCAAGGTCGCCCTCTCGTTCATTTTGGTCGCGGTGCTGATCTTCTTCACCGTGTTCACCGGCATCCGCCAGGTCGACCGCAGGCTGGTCGAGCGGGTCATCACGCTCGGTGGCGGGCGGGACGCGCTGGTGCGCCACGTCTATCTGCCGTCGGTCGCCGCCTGGGTGCTCGGCAACCTCAAGGTCGCGGTCGGTTTTGCCTTCACGGGCGCGTGCGTCGGCGAGTTCGTCGCCGCGACCCACGGCCTCGGCTATCTGCTGTCGTTCGCCCAGAGCACGTTCAACTCGGCGCTGATGTTCGCGCTCATCTTCCTGATCCTGGCGCGCGAAGCGCAGTCACATGCTGCTCCGACCATCCCGGATGTCTGGAACTATCTCCCCTCCATCCCCCCTCATCCCCCCGATCCCCTTTTGATGGGCTGCCGCGCTTCGCGCGGCGTTGGGCTCGAGGCTCCGTCTTGCTCTACGCCCTCCGCGAATCCTCAGCGTCCTCTGCGTTAGAATCTTTGCCGCCGCATCGGGAATGCGACAGCAGGTCGCCACCCTTCGCGCGGGGGAGGCATCATCAAGTGCCAAGGGGATCGCGATCAGAGGGCCTCACGGCGCCCGGCGCGCTCGTGCACCGTGTCGAACCGTGAGAATCACGACCGCGCCGTCGCGCTCGATGCGATAAACGAGAACGTACCGCGTCCCAAGTACGGGCCGCTCGCGAACGCCGCCTGGATGTCGGACCGGGTTGCGAGCTGGAAACGTCGCCAGCGCGTTGCCGGACGCGATGATCGTCTCGACCAGATCAATCGCCGCCATCGGGTTGTGCCGCTCGATATCGGCGAGGACTTCCTCGAGATCGCTACGGGCCTCGCCGGTCCAGCGGACGGCGACCACTGCCTAGCGGAGCTTGACGGACTTGCGGGCGCGCTCGACGATCTCCGCCGCGCGGCGACGCAGCCACTTGGCGATGTCGCGATGCTCATGCAGCCGGCCTGCCGCGGCATCAGCCTCGGCCCGTTTGACCGCGGCTTTCTCGACCGCCGTCAGCGGTGGCGACTTGCGATCGTCGTCGTCGAGCGTGAACCCAGTAGCGCCTTTTGCCATTGCGCCAGCATAGCACGGCGAGGACTGGGTTGCACCTTACCCATCATTGTCCAATCAGCCCGCCGAACACCTCGAGGAAGCGGTCGACGTCGGCTTCGTCGTTGTAGACGTGCGGGCTGATG
>JACQAI010000510.1 GCA_016195115.1 Pseudomonadota bacterium | reverse complement strand
GCCGCGGTGCGTACCGGCGCGCGCCAGATCCAGGGCACCCTCAACGGTCTCGGCGAGCGCTGCGGCAACGCCAACCTGGTGGCACTGCTGCCGACCCTGATGCTCAAGCTCGGTTACGAGACCGGCGTGACCCACGATCGCCTGCGCCAGCTCACGCATGTCTCACGCCTGGTCGACGAGCGTCTCAACCGCGCGCCCCACCGCCACGCCGCCTATGTCGGCGAGGCCGCGTTTGCGCACAAGGGCGGGCTGCACGTCTCGGCGATCGAGAAGGATCCGCGCACCTACGAGCACGTCCCGCCCGAGACGGTCGGCAACTACCGCCACGTCGTGGTCTCGGACCAGGCCGGGCGCTCGAACATCTTGAGCCGGTTCCGCGACATCGGCATCGAGCTCGCGCCCGACAACAAGCGCGTCGCCGAGCTGGTCGACCTGGTCAAGACGCGCGAGTTCGAGGGCTACGCCTATGACGGCGCTGAGGCGAGCTTCGAGCTGCTGGCACGCCGCCTGATCGAGGACGTGCCGGAGTATTTTCGTGTGCAGTCGTTCCGCGTCATCGATGAGCGGCGCTGGAATGCGCGTGGCGAGCTCGTGACCCTGTCGGAGGCGACCATCCGGGTCGAGGTCGGCAACGAGAAACTGATGACCGTCGCCGAGGGCAACGGCCCGGTCAACGCGCTCGACACCGCGTTGCGCAAGGCGCTGACGCCGGCCTACCCGGTGCTCGAGGAGCTCCAGCTGGTCGACTACAAAGTCCGCATCCTGACGCCCAACGAGGGTACCAAGGCGGTGACGCGCGTCATGATCGAGAGCCGCGACGCTGCCGGCGCGCGCTGGTCGACGGTCGGCGTCTCGGCCAACGTCATCGACGCGTCGTTCAACGCGCTGCACGACGCGATCTGCTACCGGCTCTATCGCGCGAGCCGCGCCGCCTGAGAGGAGCTTAGGCGATGGCCGAGCCGGTCATCATCCTGGTCGAGCCGCAACTCGCCGAGAATATCGGCGCAGCGGCGCGCGCGATGCTGAACTGCGGCCTCAACTCCCTGCGCCTGGTGCAGCCGCGCCCGGATTGGCCGAGCGAGCGCGCGCGCAACACCTCGGCGGGCGCCGAGTCGGTGCTCGACGCGGCCGGCGTGTTCCGCTCGATCGCCGACGCGACCGGCGATCTGCAGCGCGTCTTCGCGATGAGCGGCCGCGTGCGCGATCTCGTCAAGCTGGTCCTGACGCCGCCGCAGGCGGTCGCCGAGATCCGCGCCGCGATCGCGGGCGGCGAGCGCGTCGGCGTGCTGTTCGGCCCCGAGCGCGCCGGCCTGTTGAACGACGACGTCGCGCTGGTCGACGCCGTGATCGCGGTGCCGCTCAACCCCGCTTTCCACTCCCTCAATCTCGCCCAGGCGGTGCTGATCCTGGCCTATGAATGGCTCAAAGCCGACGACCGCACGCCACCGCTCGTGCTGCAGACCGGCGACTCGGCGGTCGCCGGCAAGGCGCATCTGATGAGCTTCCTGACCCGGCTCGAGGCCGAGCTCGACGATTGCGGCTTCCTGCGCAACGCCGACAAGCGCCCCGGCATGGTGCAGAACATTCGCGCGATGTTCGGCCGCGCTCAGCTGACCGACCAGGAGATCCGCACCCTCCACGGCATCCTGACCGAGCTGGTCACCAAGCGGCTCCGGGAATAGGGCGGTGGGTGGCAAACCAGGGAAAGGCGCGGCGCTTCGGCTGGCAATGGCGGCGCTGGCGACGCTTGCCGTGTCGGGTTGCCAAAAGCCGTGGGTCTGGACCAAAGCGGGCGCCACGCAGCAGGACTACGACACCGATCTCTTCAACTGTGAAAAGCAGCGGCACGAGAGCGGCTTTTCCGGGCTCGCAAGCAACCGGCCTCCCGAGGCCCCGCGGCGGTCGCGCTACCTCGACAATTGCATGGCTACGCGCGGGTGGGGGCCGACGCGCGTCGCGGAGTAAGTGGGGCCTAAGGCCTTCCGCCGCCTGGTGTTTCCGGTCCGTTTGACAGTTTAGCCTCCATCAGTATAGTACGGCCTCCCAAACCGCCCCCCAGGGCTGGTTTGCATCGTTTCTGCGCGCCATTGGCGCCTCTCCGATCACATCCGAGACCCTGAATGACCAAGCGTGCCGAGTCGAAGTACAAGATCAACCGCCGCCTTAACGTCAATCTGTGGGGCCGGCCGAAAAGCCCCCTGAACAAGCGCGAATACGGCCCCGGCCAGCACGGTCAGCGGCGCAAGAAGCCGTCGGACTTCGGCACTCAGCTGATGGCCAAGCAGAAGCTCAAGGGCTATTACGGCAATATCGGCGAGCGGCAGTTCCGCAAGCTCTACGAGGAGGCGGCGCGGCGCCGCGGCGACACCGGCGAGAACCTGGTCGGGTTGCTCGAACGCCGGCTCGACGCCGTGGTCTATCGGATGAAATTGGCGCCGACCGTGTTCGCATCGCGGCAATTCGTCAACCACGGCCACGTCACGGTCAACGGCAAGCGGGTCAACATCTCGTCGTACCTGGTCAAGGACAACGACGTCATCGAGGTCAAGCAGAAGTCGAAGCAGCTCGCGATCGTCATCGAGGCCAGCCAGTCGAGCGAGCGCGACGTGCCCGACTACGTCGAGATCGACCACCAGGCCATGAAGGGCAAGTTCATTCGCGCGCCCAAGCTCGCCGACGTGCCCTATCCGGTGGCGATGGAGCCGAACCTGGTCGTCGAGTTCTACTCGCGCTGATCCGGTTCTCGGGCTGCGTCAGTCGAGCCTGACGTCGGCGCCCTCGAACACCGCCGCCCACTTCTTCATCTCGACGTCGAGGAAGCTCGCCAGCGCCTCGGGGCTGGTGCGCTCGACCATCTCTCCGCCCAGCTCCTCGAGGCGCGACCGCACGCCGGCATCGGCGGCGGTGCGCGTCAGCTCGGTGGCCAGCCGATCGGCGATCGGCTTGGGCGTGCCGGCGGGCGCGAAGAACCCCAGCCAGGTGTACGCCGCATAGCCCGGCACGCCGGCCTCCGCGATGGTCGGGAAATCCGGCATCACCTTGGTGCGGTTGGGCGTGCTGGTCGCATAGCCGCGCAGCTGGCCGCCGCGTACCAGCGGGCCCGAGGTCGATACGGCATCGAGCGCCAGGTGGATCTGACCGGCGATCAGGTCGTTGAGCATCGGTCCGGCACCGCGGTAGGGCACTTGGACGATGTCGACCTCGGCCATCTTCTTGAGCAGCTCGGTCGCCAGGAAGATCGCGCTGCCGGTGCCGGCTGAGCCGTAGGTGTACTTGCCGGGATTGGCCTTGAGCAGGGCGATCAGGCTCTTGAGATCGGTCGCCGGCACCGAGGGATGCGAGGTCAGGATCAGGGGCGTCACGGCGACCAGGCCGATGGGCGCGAAGTCCTTCACCGGATCGAACGGCAGCTTCTTGTAGAACACCGGATTGGCGGCGTGGGCGACCGTCGTGGCCAGGATCGTGTAGCCGTCGGGCGCCGACTTGGCGACCAGCTCGCTGCCGACGACGCTGCCGGCGCCGGTGCGGTTCTCGACCGTGACCGTCTGGCCGAGCAGGTCGGACAGCTTGGCGGCGACCACGCGGCCCATGACGTCGGTGTTGCCACCGGCCGAAAACGGCACGACCAGCTTGACGGGTCGCGTCGGGTAGGGCGCCTGCGCCTGGGCGGTCGACCCGACTCCGAGCACGGCCGCGCAAACGGCCAGGACGAAACGACGACGCATGGGCTTACCTCCCGGGGCCTTTCTTGTCGGCCGAGGTCAGCCCAGATCGCCCGTGCGGTCAATCGGTCTCAGGGCCGCACGGAATCGAAAACCCTCCCCCGGCCGAGGCCGGGAGAGGGTTTGAGGTCGGTCGACAAACTCACGCGGCTTGGGTGGTCGCGACGCCGCGGGTGCTGAGCAGCTCGTTCAGCTCGCCGGTCTCGAACATCTCGCGCACGATGTCGCAGCCGCCGACGAACTCGCCCTTGACGTAGAGCTGCGGCACGGTCGGCCAGTTGGAGAATTCCTTGATGCCCTGGCGCAGGCTCGGATCGGCGAGCACGTCGATGCCCTTGAACTTGACACCCAGGTGCGTGAGCACCTGCACGACGGCGGCGGAGAAGCCGCACTGCGGGAACACGGGCGTGCCCTTCATGTAGAGCACGACGTCGTTGTCGGCGACGTCGCGCTTGATGCGGTCGGCAACGGTATGATCGGTCATGGTGGCTCTCTGCTCTCTCGGGTGACTTAGGCGTCGTCGGGGACCGAGGTCTGCAGGGCGAGCGCGTGCAGCTCGTTGCCCATCTTTCCCTGCAGGGCCTGGTAAACCATCTGGTGCTGCTGGACCCGGCTCTTGCCCTTGAAGGCCGACGACACGACGTGCGCCGCGTAATGGTCGCCATCGCCACGCAGATCCTCGATCGAGACGCGCGCGTCGGGCAGCGTCTCGCGGATCATCCGTTCGATAGTGCCGGCGTCCATCGCCATATCGATCAGCGCCTCATTCGGCGGCGCGGCTGACCGGTGCCGCCATATAGCCCGGCAACCAGCCCTCGTGCGCCGCCCTAAGGTCCGCCACAGATGTGGCACCGGCGCCGGAGACTGTCAACGCGGCGCCGCCGGTTCGGCCGAGCACCCGGGCCGGCGCGCCGGCGGCGCGGGCCGCCGCCAGGACGGGGGCCGGGTCGGCCGCACACACGATATAGCGGCCCTGGTCCTCGCCGAAGCCGTAGGCGTGGGCCGGGATCCCGGCCGGGAACTCGAGCGTCGCCCCCAGCCCGCCGGCGATTGCCATCTCGGCCAGCGCGACCAGGAGGCCGCCGTCGGAGACGTCGTGGCAGGCCGTGACCTGCCGGGCCTGGATCAGGCGGCGGACCAGCTCGCCGTGGCGGCGTTCGGCCGCCAGGTCGAGCGGCGGCGGCGCGCCGTCCTCGCGGCCGTGCAGCACGCCGAGATAGAGCGAGCAGCCGAGCCAGCCGGCGGTGTCGCCGATCACGATCACGGCCTCGCCCGGGGCCTTGAAGGCGAGCGAGCACGCGGTTGCCGCGTCGGCCAGTACGCCGACGCCGCCGACCACCGGCGTCGGCAGGATGGCGTTGCCGTTGGTCTCGTTGTAGAGCGACACGTTGCCCGAGATCACCGGGTAGTCGAGCGCGCGGCAGGCCGCCCCCATGCCGCTGATGCAGCCGACCAGCTGGCCCATGATCTCGGGCCGCTCGGGATTGCCGAAATTGAGGTTGTCGGTGATCGCCAGCGGCGTCGCGCCGACCGCCGAGAGATTGCGCCATGTCTCGGCGACCGCCTGGGCGCCGCCGAGCTCGGGGTCGGCGACGCAGTAGCGCGGCGTGCAATCCGTGGTCATTGCGAGCGCCTTGCGCGAGCCCTCAAGGCGCACCACCGCGGCATCGCCGCCGGGGCGTTGCACCGTCTGGCCGGTCACCAGGTGATCGTACTGCTCCCACACCCAGCGCTTGGAGCACAGGTCGGGTGAGCCGATCAGGTTG
Source organism: Pseudomonadota bacterium (assembly GCA_016195115.1). Taxonomy (GTDB): domain Bacteria; phylum Pseudomonadota; class Alphaproteobacteria; order Elsterales; family Elsteraceae; genus JACQAI01. The sequence goes on along the minus strand of JACQAI010000510.1, from coordinate 702 downwards.
AGGAGCGCCTCGCCGAGCGAGCCGACCGCGGGCACCTGATCGGCGCCGAGCACGGCGCGCTTCGGGGTCGGCACGTGCGGCCGGTCGTAGAGCGGCGCCTCGTTGACCAGCGGCTCGAGCGGCAGGTCGCACACCACGGCGCCGCCGTGGCGCAGCACGATACGCCCGGTCTCGGTGACCCGGCCGATGGTCGCGAAGTCGAGCTCCCAGCGCTCGAAGATGCGGCGTGCCTCGGGCTCGGCGCCCGGCTTGATGATCATCAGCATGCGCTCCTGGCTTTCGGAGAGCATGATCTCGTAGGCCGACATGGCGGTCTCGCGGGTCGGCACCCGGTCGAGATCGAGCTCGATGCCGAGCCCGCCCTTGCCGGCCATCTCGACCGACGACGAGGTCAGGCCGGCGGCCCCCATGTCCTGGATCGCGACGATGGCGTCGGTCGCCATCAGCTCGAGGCAGGCCTCGAGCAGCAGCTTCTCGGTGAACGGGTCGCCGACCTGAACGGTGGGTCGCTTGGCCTCGGCCTCGTCGGTGAACTCGGCCGACGCCATGGTCGCGCCGTGGATGCCGTCGCGCCCGGTCTTGGCGCCGACGTAGATCACCGGGTTGCCTTCGCCGCGGGCGCGAGCGAAGAACAGCTCGTCCTTCTTGGCGATGCCCAGCGCCAGCGCGTTGACCAGCGGGTTGGCGGAATAGCAGGGCTCG
>JACQAI010000509.1 GCA_016195115.1 Pseudomonadota bacterium | reverse complement strand
GCTCGGCACCAGCGGCGACTGGGTGCAGGTCAAGTCGGGCGACAAGACCGGCTACATCCACAAGAACCTGCTGACCCGCTAGCGCCCACCCGACGTCGATCCGCGACGGCGCGGCGACATCGACGAGGCGATCCTGCTCGCCGACGTCGTCTACGTCATGTCGGCGCGGCCTGGGCGGCTGCGCTCGCGCATCCGCGCAGCATCGAGCTGTTGACCGACGGCGCCTTCAACGAGATCCGCCGCGAGATCTTCGGCCGCATCCGCGCCGAAATCGGCGCGCACTGACCCGTCGCAAGGGTTCGCCGCGAAGACGCAAAGACGCGAAGCGGTTTTTCAACACGAAGGACACAAAGGACACGAAGAAAGGAAGGCCGCGCTCCGCGCGGCGTTCAACCACTCCAGCGCGGGGATGACGAAGAGTGGGGACGAGTCAGACTCCCTTTGTGTCCTTTGTGTCCTTCGTGTTGAACCCTCTACAGACCGAAGCGCTGGAGCTCGACGGCGCCGCCGTGCTCGACGGTCAGGAGGTGGGCGCTCGGCACCTCGTTCCACTGGTCGGCCGCGGCGTCGAGCGGCTCCGACACCACGGTGAGGTCGCCGTCGATCTCCGACCAGTAGAGGCTCGGCGGGCGCTCGTCGGTCGAAAAGCGCAGCGCCACGATCGAGCGGCCGTTGGCGAGCGCCGCGGTCATGCGGAACGGCTCTTCGACCCCGGCCTCGGCCATGGCGTAGACCACCGCCTGGATGGTCTTGCGCAGCGCGCCCGCCGGATCGCGCTCGAGGCCGTAGCGGAACAGCAGGTAGAAGATCAGCTCGCTGTCGGTCGTGCCCTGGCGGCTGGCGTAGAGCTCGTCGGGCACCAGGTTGTCGAGCCGGCGGCGCACCCGCTCGTAGCCGCCGATCTGGCCGTTGTGCATGAACAGCCACTGGCCGTGGCTGAACGGGTGGCAATTGGAGCGGCTGGTCGCGGTGCCGGTCGACGCCCGCACGTGCGCCAGGAACAAGGGCGAACGAATCTGGTGCGCCAGGCTCTTGAGGTTGCCGTCGTTCCAGGCCGGCAGCACCTCGTGATAGACGCCGGGCAGGTCGCGCTCGCCGTACCAACCGACCCCGAAGCCGTCGCCGTTGGTCGTCACGACGGCTTGGCGGGCATGCAGGCTCTGATGGATCAGCGAGTTCTCGGGCTCGAACAGCAGGCTCTCGAGATAGCGCGGACGACCGAAATAGCACAGCCAACGGCACATGATTGTTTTCCCCCCGCAGTCGGCGGATTGTCCCATGGCAGCCTGCTTTCGTCTGCCCCTCCCGTATTGCGCAGCGGATCACCGCGATGACGACTCTGATGACGGGCTTTCCGCCGGCACCGCACGACCAGGTCACCTTGGCGAACTGGCGGACGGCGCCGTTCAATTGCTGGGCCTTCCAACACGTCCGCGAGCTCGTGCCATCGGCCGAAATCGCCCATGACCCGGCGGCCGTGCGCGCCCTGCCGGCGGCGCCGATCGATGCCGGTGGCGTGCTCATCCGGCCGGCCGGCGCGCGCGATCTATCGCTCGACGGGTTCCTTGAGGCGGCGGGCACCGACGGTCTGGTCGTGCTCCACCGCGGCGGCGTCGTCATCGAACGCTACGCCCACGGTATGACGGCGGCGACGCCCCACATCCTGATGTCGGTGTCGAAGTCGCTGACCGGGCTGCTGACTGGCGTGCTGATCGGTCGCGGCGACCTCGATGCCGATCGCCCGGTCACCGCGGTGCTACCGGAGATCGCCGGCACCGCCTATGACGGCGCCACGATCCGCCAGCTGCTCGACATGCGCACCGGTGTCGCGTTCGCCGAGGACTACACCGCGACGTCGGGTCCGATCGTCGAATACCGCAAGTCGACCAACTGGAATCCGCTGGCGCCTGGCGAGCGTCCCTCCGACCTGCGCGGCTTCTATCGCAGCCTCACGGCCCTCGAGAGCCCACACGGTGGTCGCTTCCACTACATCTCGCCCAACACCGACCTGCTCGGCTGGGTGATCGAGCGCGCGACCGGCCGGCGTTTCGCCGATCTGATGAGCGCGCTGATCTGGCGGCCGATCGGTGCCGAGCACAGCGCCTACGTCACGGTCGATCGGCTGGGCGCGCCGCGCTGCGCCGGCGGCATCTGTGCCACGGTGCGCGACCTGGCGCGCGTCGGCCAGGCGATCGTCGACGGCGCGGTGGTCCCCGGCGCCTGGATCGACGACATCGCGACGAACGGCAGCCCCGAGGCTTGGAATGCCGGGGTGTTCGCGCCGTTCTTCCCCGGCCGCGTCATGCATTATCGCGCCAAGTGGTACGTCGAGCGCGGCGACGCGCCGCTGCTGTTCGGGCTCGGCATCCACGGCCAATATCTGTTCGTCGATCGCCGCAACCAGATCGTGATCGCGACCGTGTCGTCGCAGGTCGACGCGCTCGATGCCGGGCTGATCGCGCTGACGATGGCCGCGGTGGCGGCAATTCGGCGCGCGCTCGCGGGCGCCTAACCGCTACTTCTTGAGCAGCGGGCACTCGCTTTCGGCGGGCGGGCGAAAGGCCTGCTCGCCGGGCACCGACTTCAGGTCCTTGTAGAGATCCCACGGGCCACGAGACTCCGACGGCTGCTTGACCTCGCCGACATAGACTGCGCGCATCAGCCGCCCGTCCTCGCGCATCGTGGCGGCCGGCGTCGTCACCGCATCGTCGACCGGCAGCTCGTGCATCTTCTTCGCGACTGCGGCGGTCGCCTTGGTGTTCGCGGACTTGACCGCCTTGAGGTAGTGCAGCGAAGCGCTGTAGTTCATCGCGTGCACCTCGGACGGCGGCTTGCCGGTGCGGGCCTCGAAGCGCTTCGAGAACGCCCGCGTCTTCTCGTCGGTGTCCCAGTAGAACACCGTGCTGAAGCGGATGCCCTGCATCGCCTGGGCGCCGACGCCATGGACGTCGACCAGCACCATGGGCAGGGCAACCGCCTTGCGGTCCTTGGTGATGAGATTGAACTCGTGCGCCTGCTTGACCAGGCGCTGGAGGTCGTCGACCGCTGCCGCGATGGCGATCACCTTGGCGCCCGACGAGATGCCCTGGAGCAGGAACGACGAGTAGTCGAACGTGTTGATCGGCGAGCGCACGCCGCCGACCACCTTGCCGCCGGCCTCGATCACCTTCTTGGTGGTATCGCGCTCGAGCGCATGGCCGAAGGCATAATCGGCCGTGATGAAGAACCAGCTATCGGAGCCTTCCCGGACCAGCACGGGGGGCACGACGCTGGCCTGCTGGTAGGTGTCGTAGCCCCAGTGAAAGTGCTTGTCGGTGCACAGCTTGCTGGTGAAGTCGGAGCTCGCGGCGCCGGTGATCAGCGAGATCTTGTTCTTCTCGTTGGCGACGCTGATCACGGCGATGCCGACCGCCGAGCTGACATAATCCATGGTCACGTCGACGCCGTCCTGGTCGAACCAGCGGCGCACGATCGCCGAGGCGAGGTCGGCCTTGCCCTGGTGGTCGGCCGACACCAGCTCGATCGGCTTGCCCAACACGCTGCCGCCGACATCCTCGATCGCCAGCTTGACGGCCTCGGCCGAGCCGGGACCGGCGACCGCCGAGAGCACGCCCGACATGTCGGTGATGACCCCGAGCTTGACCGGCCCGTCGTCGGCCGCCGCGGCGCCGCGCGCCGCCAGCGCCGCCAGAAGACAGATCGTGGCAAAACGCAGCGATCGCATCGGCCTTCCCTTCCTGTTCGACGCTCGTGAGTGGTTCGGCTTATCCGGCCCGGCGCGCGGGCTTCCGGTCGGAAGCGGGCGCCGCGCGCCCCGCGATCCGACCGAACTCGTACTCCGAGGTATCGAACTCCGCGGTCAGGTTGCGATAGTCGACCAGCCGCCACGGCGAGTTCATTACGACGCGCCCGCGCTTGTTCTTGTACCAGTTCGTGACCCCGGGATGGGCCCACGACATCTGCGCGAGCGCCGCATCGAGGCGGGCGTTGTAGGCCTCGTAGGGTGCGGTGCGCACGGCCACGACGTCGGCGCGCTGCTCGATCATCTCGCGCAGCGCCAGCATGACGTAGCGGACCTGGCACTCGCTGTGGAAGATCGCGCTGCCGCCGTGGGCGAGGTTCGTGTTCGGCCCGTAGATCATGTAGAAATTTGGAAATCCCGGGACCGTGAGCCCGAGATGGGCGCGCGGGTCATCGTCACCCCACCGATCGCGCAGCGAGACGCCGTCGCGCCCCCGGATGTCCATCGGCCAGAGCATGCGCGCGGCCTGGAAGCCGGTCGCGAGCACGATGACGTCGACCGGGTGGCGGTGCCCGTGCGCGACCACCGCGTCGGGCTCGACGCGATCGACCTTGCCGGTCACGAGCTCGACGTTGGGCCGCTGCAGCATCTTGTACCAGCCGTTGTCGCGCAGCATGCGCTTGCCGAACGGCGGGTACTCGGGAATCACCTTGTCCAGCAGGTCCGTGCGCTCGCCGAGCTCGGCCGTGATCTGCGCGATCAGCTGCGCGCGCAGCTCGGCGTTGGCGCGATTGAGGGTGCGGCCGCCGTCGTCCCAGGCGGGATCCTTGCGCAGGGTCGCGTGGAAGCCGTCGGATGCCGCCCAGAAGAGCTGGAAGCGGAACCAGTTGGCGTAGAACGGGATGTGCCGCATCGCCCACCGGACGCCTTGTGACACCTTGGCGAAATAGAGCGGATGGCGGATCGACCAATGGGGCGAGCGCTGGAAGATCGTCAGGCGCGCGACGCTCGGCGCCACGCTCGGCCCGGTCTGCATGCCGCTCGCGCCGGTGCCGATCATGGCGACGCGCCTGCCCGCGAGATCGACGGTCTTGTCCCACGCCGCGGTGTGGAACCGCGGTCCGGCGAAATCCTTCAGGCCGGGGATGTCCGGGATCGCAGGGCGACTGAGCGCGCCGACCGCGGTCACGAACACGTTGGCGCGGAGCACCGCTTGCGATCCGTCGCGCCGGCGCGTGGCGATCGTCCACTGCGCCGCCGTCTCGTCCCAGTCGGCGCGCACGACCTCCTCGCCGAACCGGATGCGGTCGCGGATGCCGTACTTGTCGACGCAACGCAGCGCATAGGCGAGCAGCTCGTCGCGCTTGACGAAGAACTCGGACCAGTCGCAGTTGGTCTCGAACGCATACGAGTAGAAGTGACACGGCGTGTCGACGCCGCAGCCGGGATAGCAATTCTCCAGCCAGGTGCCGCCAGCCTCGTCGTTTTTTTCGATGATGGTATACGGGATTCCGGCTTCCTGGAGCTTGATCGCCATGGCGATGCCGGACAGCCCGGCGCCGACGACCACGACATGGAAATCGGCGAGGCGCGCCCGATCGGGCGGCGTCCGCCACTCGACGGTGCGATAGTCGATGCCGCCGAAGCTCATCTCTTCGCGGAACAGCGGCTTGTACTCGTCGGGCACCGTCTGCCCGACCGCGACTTCCATCATCCGCCCGAGCAGGTCGGCCGGCGGTTCGACCGCAATGGTCCGCTGCTCGGCCGCCAGGCGCTCGATGGTGTCGACCAGCGCGGCGCGGATCTCGTCCTGCAGGTCGCGCGGGATGGTTTGCAGGAAATCCCAGCCGCCGGTGACGTGAGCGCGGATGCGCTCGAGCAGCTCGGCTCGCCGCGTCAGCTGCACGAGGCTCATCGCCAGCGGCACGATGTCGGCCTCGGCGACCGCGGCGCGCAAGGCCGCGCCATCGGCGGCGGCGGCGCGCACCTGCTGTGTCGGGTCGATGGGCGGTGCGCTGGGGTCCATTTGTCCCATAATTTGGTTTATCATTCAAAATACCGTACAATGCCTCGGCCGGTCAACGACGAGAGCCCCCTCGCTCGAGGGCCGCGGGCACGGAGACCGTATGAACAAGGGAAGCCTCCGGGTGCTCAACGTCCTGTCGCTGTTCTCCCGGAAGCCGCTATGGGGCGTGACCGAAGTCAGCCGCGAGCTGGGCTGCGCGAAGAACTCGGCCTTCGAGGCGCTCGATACCCTGCACCAGGAGGGCTACGTGATCCGGGATACGAGCGGCCAGAAGTACCAGCTCAGCCACGTCGCTCTGGGCTTCATCGCCGACGGCGATGCGCTGGACGTTCGCTCGCTATGTCAGCCGTATCTGAGCGCGTTGCAGCGTCTGACCAACGAAAGCGCGTTCCTGAGCATCATCGTGGGACGCTACAACGTCTGCATCGACAGCATTCAGGCTGACGGCGTCAAGGTTGGCTACTCGCCGCTCAGCCAGCCGATCCCGCTGCACGCAGGATCGGGCTCGCGGGCGCTGTTGGGGTTTCTCCAGGACGACGAGGTCGCGCGTTATATCGAGGCGGCCGCCCCGCTCCAGCGCGTCACGCCAACGACGATCGTCGAGCCGGAGAAATTGTGGGCGGAGATCAAGCTCGTGCGCAGCCGCGGGTTCGCGCGCAGTTACGAGGACTTTTCGACCGGCGCCAATTTCCTGTCGTTTCCGGTGCTCGGCGCGATGGATCGGCCGTTGGCGGCGATCACGATCGGCGGGCCGGTGCAGCGCTTCACGATCGAGATCGCGGATGCGTCGATTCCGGCGATCCGGTCGATCATGGCCGAGCTCAACCAGCACAGCCGGATGTTCCCCGCGGTGCCGATCATCCGCTTCTGAGCGCGTCGGCGCTGGCCGCCAGGGCGATCTGGTCGGGATCCACGTGGCCGTAGTGCGACATCGCGAGGGTGATCTCGCTTCGCGTCTTCGCCGCCAGATCGTCGATGATCTGGCGCGCCATCCCGCCTGCGGCCGCGATCGTCGGGCCGAGGTTGGCCGCTGCGCCTTCGACGGCGATCGACGCGATGGCGCGGTCGCGATTGTCGAACAGCGGCGCGGCGATATCCACGGCGCCGGGCTCGAGCTGGCTCGCCGCCACGGCGATGCCGGCCGCGCGAATCCGGTTGCGATCCGCGCCCAGGGTCCGGACCGACAAGGTTTCCGGCGCCGCGCGTGCCACGGCGCTGTCGAACTCCGGGTCGGGCAGAAACGCGAGGATCGAGCGCGACGGCGCGCCGACGAGGAGCGAGCGCGCCTCGCCGATCGGGGTGCGGTCGGTCAGCACGGTCGGGCCGGAGATCGTGGCGACGCGCACGGCGAACCAGCCGAGCCGCACGAACAGCGAGGACGCCTGCCCGGTCTCCAGGGTCAGGCGCTGCAAGTACGGCAAGGCGAGATCGCGCACCGGAAACTGCGCCATGAACCCGAGCGCGAGCGTCCGCGCCGCCTTGCCGATCACGAACGTCGCCGACCCCTGATGCCGTTCGGCGTACCCGGCCGCCTCGAGCGTGGCCAGCG
>JACQAI010000508.1 GCA_016195115.1 Pseudomonadota bacterium | reverse complement strand
GGTCCGGGCGCCGATCTCCCCGCGCGGCAGGGGCGTAGCCCCCGCGAGCGCAAAAAAAGTCGATCGATCGGCCTCGGCACCCGCCGCGCGTAGTCCTTTTGTTGCGCTCGCGGGGCTGTCGCCCCTGCCGCTACTTGTTGCGCTCGCGGGGCTGTCGCCCCTGCCGCTAGGCCAAATCGTCGAGGCTGGCGGCGTCCGGGGCGTCGATGACGCGGCGCGCGACCGCGCCCTCGAAGCCGGCGCGCGCCAGCACGCCGAGATCGCGCTGGCGATGGGCGGCACGGTCGCCGGCGCGAAACGGCCCGAGGCGCCGCCGGCGCGCCAGGGCCACCGCGGCGTCCAGCTCGGGATCGGCAGCCTCGGCGCGGCGCGCTGCCAACGCGGCATCGATGGCGTCGCGCGCGACGCCTTGGGCGGCGAGCCGCGCGCGGATCGCCCGGGTCGAGCCGCCGCGCCGCTGCAGGCTCTGGGCGCGCACCGCGGCGAACCCGCCGTCGTCGACCAACCGTGCGGTGGCCAGCCTTGTGAGCACCCGCTCGATCAGGCGCGCCCCGGCGGCGCGCTCGACGACGCCGGCGCGCGCCGCGCGCTCGACGCGACGCGCCAGCACGCGCCGGATCATCTCGCCGGAGGCGGCGAAGCGTTCGAGATAGCGCAACGCGGCCTGGTGCAGGCTCGCTTCGGTGACCGGTTTCGGAGGCTGGCGGCGGGCCATGGCGGGCCAGAGCCTAGCGCCGCAGCGGCGCGCCGGCCATGCGCGCCGGCCGCGTGACGCGGGATTGGTCAGAGATCTGCGCACAAGGCGTGCAGATCTCTGGCTAAGGCGTGGGAATCAGGGGATTTTCGTGGCATGGACTTTGCGACATCCGGCCTACGGCGCGTCCGCGCGCATCCGACCGGGCACCTCGAGACCAGGAAATTCGCCCGCGCGCGGCGCGCCGTCCAATCCCAGCAAGCCTTAAAAGCCTGCCGCTAGAGAAACATCTCGCGGATATCGATGCTCGAGCGGTGGCCGAGGAAGCCGAACGTGGTGTCGAGCCACGCCGCGGCGCGCGTCCGGCCGAGCTCCTTGAGCGCGAGCAGGAAATCGAGATCGGCGTTGAACTTGCTGGCGGCGCCGAGATTTCGCATGTGGCTCTCGTCGCCGATCATGTGGATGTGCATCTTCTTGAGGCGATCGAGACCTTTGCCGTGGACGTGATCGCTGTCGATCAGGTTCATGACGAAGGCGATGGCGCGAAGCTCGCCGCGCAGCGCGGAATTGAATGTGATCTCGTTGAGCCGGTCGGCGATCTCGGCGGTGCTGTGCGGCGTGCCGTCGCGGAACAGCGGATTGATCTGGACGATCACGACGTCGCGGCTGTCGCACTCGTAGATCAGCGGGAAGATCGCCGGATTGCCCATGAAGCCGCCGTCCCAGTAGGGCTCGCCGTCGATCTCGACCGCTTGAAACACCTGCGGCAGACACGCTGATGCCAGCAGCGCGTCGATCGTCACCTCATGCTTCTCGAAGACACGGATCTTGCCGGTCTGCACGTTGGTCGCCGAGATGAACAGCTTGAGCGGCTCGCAGTGTTGCAAGGCAGCGACATCGAGCGAGCTCGCGAGGATCTCGCGCAGCGGGTCGAAGTGGAAGGGATTGAGGTCGTAGGGCGAGAACATCCGGCCGACCATGTCCCACCAGATCGCACCCGGCGTCTTGTCGAGGTTCCAGTTGCCGAACCACTTGTCGAGCGGATTGGCCCGGATCGGGCTGAAGGCCGCGCCCTCGCTGAGGCGGCGCCAGAAGGCGTCGAGCGCGTGGCGCGCTCCGGCGTTGCCGCCGTGGACGAAACCCTGGGCCAGGATCGCCGCGTTCATGGCGCCGGCGCTGGTGCCGCTGATGCCCTCGATCGCGATACGCTCGTCCTCGAGCAGCCGGTCGAGCACGCCCCAGGTGAACGCGCCGTGGGCACCGCCGCCCTGCAGCGCCAGATTGATCCGTCGCTTTCGCGGCACCGAATTCTGCACCATCGCACATCTCCTCGCGGGTCGCCGGCCGGGCGTGAGCGACCGCGCATCTTGTCTGACGGCCAGCGGCCATTGCTAGTATGATGGCGGCGGCTCCACAGCGCGCCGCCGTCGAGCCCGCAGCATTGCCGAGCAGGGAGCCGGAGCGATGAAGAAACTGCTGATCGGATTGGCCGCGGTCGTCGTCCTGATCGTGGCGGTCGCCGTCGCGGCGCCCTTCTTCATTCCGGTCGACACGATCCGGGACAAGGTGATCGCCGGCGTGAAGACCGCAACCGGTCGCGACCTCAAGATCGCCGGCCCGGTCAAGGTCTCGGTGTTTCCCGTGCTCGGCGTCGAGGCGAGCCAGGTGTCGTTCTCGAACGCGCCGGGCGCGAGCGCGCCCGAGATGGCGCAGATCGGCAAGCTCGAGATCGCGCTCAAGATATTGCCCCTGTTGTCCAGCCAGCTGGCGATCGACCGCTTCGTGCTCAACGATCCCGTGATCCTGCTCGAGATCGACAAGCAGGGTCGGCCCAACTGGGCGTTCGGCGCCGCCAAGCCGGCCGCGGCGGCGCCGCAGCCCGCGCCGGCCGGCGGCGGCGCGCGCATGCCGATGAAGGAGCTCGACCTCGGCGATATCCGCGTGGTCAACGGCAAGATCACGTACTTCGATCATCGCACCGGCCAGAAGCAGGAGCTGAGCGACATCAACATGAAGCTGTCCCTGCCCAACCTCGACAGCCGGTTCTCGAACGACGGTTCGGTCACCTGGCGCGGCAAGGCGGTCAAGACCGCCATCACGGTCGAAAATCCGCGCGCCGTGATGGATGGCAAGACCAGCGACGTCGCCATCAAGGTCGCGTCCGAGCCGGTCAATTTCGATTTCAAGGGCAAGCTCACCAACGCCAATCCGGTCAAGGTCGAGGGCCCGATCGATCTCAAGGTGCCGTCGGTGCGCGGCTTGGCGGCGTGGACCGGCAATCCGCTCCAGATGCCGGGCGACAAGACGTTCGGGCCGCTGGAGATCAAGGGTGTGCTCGCGATGGTCGGCAGCAAGATCGGCTTCACCGACGCGCAGCTGGCGTTCGACGCGATCAAGGCCAAGGGCGAGTTCGCGTTCGACGGCGGCGGCGCCAAGCCGCGCCTGCAGGGCAAGCTCGACGTCGAGAAACTCGACGTCAATCCGTATTTGCCGCCCGAGGCGCCGGCCGGCGCGAAGCCCGCCGCCGCTCAGCCGAGCCAGCCGGCGGCGACGAAATCCTCCGGCTGGAGCGACGATCCGATCGACATGACCGGGTTGCGCGCCGCCGATGCCGACTTCGCGCTCGGCGTCGGCAGCATGCAGGTGCGCAAGATCCAGATCGGCCAGAGCGCACTCGCGCTGCAGCTCAAGGATGGTCGCCTGGTCGCCGACTTGAGCAAGCTCGCGCTCTATCAGGGCAACGGCCAGGGCAAGCTTATGCTCGACGGCAGCGGCGCCGTGCCGGGGATCGACGCCGCCTTCAAGATCGCCGGCATCCAGGCCGAGCCGCTGTTGCGCGATGCCGCTGGATTCGATCGCCTGACCGGCACCGGCGGCTTCGACCTCGCGGTCACGGGACGCGGCCGCAGCCAGCGCGAGCTCGTCGGCGCGCTCAACGGCAAGGGCGATCTCAAATTCACCAACGGCGTGATCAAGGGCTTCGATCTCGGCGCGATGATCAAGAACGTCGGCTCGGCGTTCGGCGCCGGCGGCGGCCAGACGGAGTTTTCGCAGCTGACCGCGACCTACACGATCACCAACGGCATCCTCAAGAACAGCGACCTCGATCTGCAGGCGCCGATCATCCACGCCACCGGCGCCGGCACCGCCGACCTGCCCAAGCGCACGGTCGACTACAAGATCAAGCCGCTCAACGCCAATATCGCCGGCGTCAACCTGGCGGGCCTCGCGATCGCCGTCTCGGGTCCGTGGGACGATCTCAGCTATCGCCCGGACCTGACCTCGGGCGTCGTGCAAGGCGCCGGTAAAGTTCTCGAGGGCCTGATCCCCGGCCAAGGCCAGCCGGCGCAGCCGGGGACGCCGGCCAGCAAGCCGGGCCAGATCCCCGGCGCCGACACGCTGAAAGGGCTATTCGGCGGCGGCCGCAAATAGAGCTGGCGCTCGCGGGGGCTTCGCCCCCTGCCGCTCGCGCGGCAGGGGCGGAAGCCCCGCGAGCGCCAATAACGACAAGCGCGGCGGGTGCCGAGCTCGCGCTGGGGTTTTCGTGGCGCTCGCGGGGGCTTCGCCCCCTGCCGCGCTTAGCCGTCAGGCCGCCGCGGCGAAACGGCCGGGAAACAGGCGGTCGAGGAACGCACCCAGCTCGGGGACGTGCGCGGAGCTGCCGCGGAACCCGACATAGCCGTCGGGCCGGATCAGGCAGATCGCCGGCGACGCGGCGGCGTCGGCGCTCGGGCGATAGACGTGGATCAGGTCGCCCAAGGTCGCTTGGACCTGTCGGGCGATCGCGTCGAAGCGCCGCTGCAGGTCTTCCGAGACGCTGGCGTCGAGCGCCAGCAGCAGAATGTGCGTGGCCTGGCGCAGCGCCTCGAGCAACGTGGTCTCGCGCGAGCCGTCCCACGCGGTCAGCCGCATGTCGGGCACGCGGTCGCCCGCCGGCGGTCCCTGCGGCAGCCAATGCTCCTCGACGATCCGGCTGCGCCGGTAGTGGACGGCGAGCTCCGACACGCTCCGCCGCGCTCGCTGCTGGACGGCATCGAAGCTCGACAGCACCGCCGCTAGCCGGTCGCGTACGCTACGCGCGAGCGGCCCCTCGAGCGCGATCAACCGCGTCACGAGGTCGGTCTGCTGCAGCACGCTCTGCTCGACCGGGCGGCGCTCCGCCGCGTAGCTCTCGAGCAGCGCCGGCGCGGCGACGCCCTGCGCCACCAGGCCGATCTTCCATGCCAGATTGACGGCATCCTGGATGCCGGTGTTCATGCCCTGCGCCAGCGCCGGGCTGTGGATGTGCGCCGCGTCGCCGAGCAGGAACACGCGGCCCTCCTGCAGCCGCGCCGCCATGCGGGCGTGGATGCGGAAGTCCGAGATCCAGCGCGGGTCGTCGAGCGCGAGTGCGACTGGCGCGCGCTCGGCGACGATCGCCTGGCAGTCGGCGAAACTGGTCTCGCGCCGCTCGGTCGCCGAGGTGTCGATCACCAGGCGATGGCGGCCGCCCGGCAGCGGGAAGATCGCAAGCAAGCCGGCATCGGTGATGAAGACGTGGGCCTCGTCGGCGGGCAACGACCACGTGACGTGGACGTCGGCGAGCAGGAAGTCGAACTGGTAGGCCTTGCCCTCGAACGGCAGCTCCAGCTGATGCCGCACGATCGAATGGGCACCGTCGCAGCCGGCCAGCCAGCGCACGCGGGTCGTCGCGATCTCGCCGTCGCTGCGCACGAGCGTCGCGGTGACGCCGCTGTCGTCCTGCTCGAACTCGGTCAGCTTGACGCCGCGCTCGACCCGACCGCCCAAGCGCTTGAGATGATCGGCGAGCATGCGCTCGGTCTCGCTCTGGGCCAAGGTCAGGACGTAGGGGAACGCGCTCTCAAGGTCCTCGAAAGCGAGCCGTACGATCGGCTTGGCGCCCGAGTAGAGGTTGACGGCATGGACAAGGAGGCCGCGCTCGACGAAAGCGTCGGCCAGGCCCATCGACTGCAGGAGCTCCAGGGTACGCGCCTGGATGCCGATCGCGCGCGACTGCTCGCTCGGCGCCGGCGCGGCGTCGATGATGCGGCATGACGCGCCATGGCGCATGAGCTCCGATGCCAGCACCAAGCCGGTCGGGCCCGCCCCAACGACTAGAACGTCGGCCTCGATCGTCATCGCTACCCCCTGGCGGGCCGGCGCGCGGCGCCAGCCCCGAAGCGTCAACGCGCGGCGATTCCGTGCCGTTGCCGCGCCTGAGTCGATCAACCCACGGCGTCACGGACCCCAGGCGGCTCGCGCGGCCACATTCGGCTATGATCCCCGCCTTCCTCACGATTGGCGCACCCACGTGACGTCGCTGCTCGGCAGGCCGCTCTCGGCACTCCAGGAATTCCTCCGCCTCGAGGCCGCGTCCGGCATCGTCCTGATGCTGGCCGCGGCACTCGCGCTCGGCTGCGCCAACTCGCCCGTGGCACCCTGGTACGCGGCCGCGCTGGCGAGCGAGCTGCCGGTGCCCGGGCACATGTCGGTGCTGCACGCCATCAACGACGGGCTGATGGCGCTGTTCTTCCTGCTCGTCGGGCTCGAGATCAAGCGCGAGGTGCTGGCCGGCGAGCTCAGGTCGGCGCGCCGCATCGCGCTGCCCGGGATCGCCGCCGTCGGCGGCATGCTGGCGCCGGCGGCAATCTATCTGCTGATCAATCGCGACGGCACGATCGCGGTGCGCGGCTGGGCGATTCCCGCGGCGACCGACATCGCCTTCGCGCTCGGCGTGCTGGCGCTGCTCGGCGCGCGCGTGCCGCCGTCGCTCAAGGTATTCCTGACCGCGCTCGCGATCCTCGACGATCTCGGCGCGATCGCCATCATCGCGCTGTTCTACACCGCCGAGCTGTCCGGATTTGCGGTGGCGCTGGCGCTCGGCGGCGTCGCCGTGCTCATCGCGCTGAACGCGTTCGGCGAGCGTCGGCTGGCGCCCTACCTGCTGGTCGGCGTCGGCGTGTGGGGCTGCACGCTGGCGTCCGGCGTGCACGCCACGCTCGCGGGCGTGGCGGTGGCGCTGACGATCCCGCTGGGCGGTGGCGATCGCGAAGCCGCCGGCGAGCACGCGCCGCTGCAGCGTCTCGAGCACGCGCTGCATCCGTGGGTCGCCTACCTGATCATCCCGGTGTTCGGCTTCGCCAACGCCGGTCTGTCGTTCGACGGGCTGAGCCCGGCCGTGGCGCTCGACGGCGTCACGATCGGCATCGCGGCGGGCTTGTTCGTCGGCAAGCAGCTCGGCATCGCGGCATGCGCTTGGCTTGCCATCCGGGCCGGTGTCGCGACGCTGCCGGCGGGCGCCAGCGGGATGCAGTTCTACGCCGTCGCGCTGCTGTGCGGCATCGGGTTCACGATGAGCCTGTTCATCGGCGCGCTGGCGTTTCCGCCCGGCCAGCTGATCGCCGAGACCAAGCTCGGCGTGCTCGCCGGCTCTTTGCTGTCGGCCGTGTGCGGCTACGCGCTGATGCGCCTCGCAGGCCGCGGCGCGGGCTGACCGTCAGGCGCGGCGCAGCAGCACCGCGAGGCTGGGTACCGGCTCGCCGCGGTCGATGCGGGTCGAAGTGTCCTCGAGCGCGACCGCGGTGAAGCCGGCGGCTGCCGCCTGCGCAACGACGTAGCGACGGCCATGGCGATAGCGGTGGCCGTCGTGCAGATCGAAGCCGTCGTCGGCGTCGGTGCGGCGCTCGATCGAGAACAGGAACCAGCCGCCCGGGCGCAAGACATGACGGACCGCGGCGAACAGCGGCCCGAGCGCGCCGAAATAGACCAGCACGTCGGTCGCCAGGGCGAGGTCGTAGCGCGTGCCGTCGCGCGCGTTCAGGCTCGCCACCAGCTCGCCGACCGTCAGCTCGGCATAGATGGCGCGCGCGCGCGCCTGCTCGACCATGCGCGCCGACAAGTCGATGCCGTCGAGCCGTCGCGCCAGGGTGTGAAAGGCGGCACCGCCGAGCCCTGTGCCGCAGCCCAGATCGACGATGTCGAGCTTGGTGTCGAGCGCGACGTGCGGCGCGAACAGCGCGTGCAGGATTTCGGGTGCACGATAGTGCAGGTTGCCGACCAGCTCGTTCTCGAAGCGCGCGGCGTAGCCGTCGAACAGCTCCGTGACGTAGCGCTCCGGCACCGCGTCGGGGGTCGCGTCGGCGCCCATCACGGCAAGCGCCAGCCCGGCGCCGCAGGTGTCCGCGGGGTCGAGCGCGAGCGCTCGGCGGTAGGCGGCGGTCGCGCGCGGTGCGTCGCCCAGAGCCGCCGCCGACTTGCCGAGGCAGAACCAGGCGCGCGCGTCCTCGCGGATCGCCAGTGCCCGCTCGAATGCCGCGCAAGCCGCGTCGTGGCGCTCGCGTGCCTGCTCGACCAGGCCGCGGTTGAGCGCCGGCTCGGGATCGTCGGGCCGGAGCCCGCCGAGCCGCACAAAGATCTCGACCGCGCCGTCGTAGTCGCGCTGTGCCTTGAGGACGTGGCCGAGATTGTTGAGCGCACCGGGTTGTCGGGCGCGAGCGCGAGCGCGCGCTTCAAGGTGTCGATCGCGCGCGCCGGCTGGCCGGCATCGGCGAGCGCGACGCCGAGGTTGCTGAGCGCGCGCGGGTAGTTGGGGCGCAGCCGAACCGCCTGCTCGAACGCCGCG
The DNA here is from genome assembly GCA_016195115.1 of Pseudomonadota bacterium. Taxonomy (GTDB): domain Bacteria; phylum Pseudomonadota; class Alphaproteobacteria; order Elsterales; family Elsteraceae; genus JACQAI01. The sequence continues at coordinate 2,495 of JACQAI010000508.1, read as the reverse complement.
ATCGCCTCGGGCAGCCGCCCGAGGTCGCGCAACGCCGAGCCCAGATTGTTGAAGCCTTCGGCGTGGTCCGGGCGCAGCGCGACGTCGCGCTCGAACTGCTCGAGCGCCTCGAGAAAGCGGCCGGCCTGGAGCAGCGCCGCACCGAGGCCGAAGCGCGCCTCGGCGACGTCGGGGGCGCCGGCGACCGCCGCCTGGTAGTGCGCGATGGCGCGGTCGCGCTCGCCCGCCGCGGCGTGGGCGCGCGCCAGCGCCAGGCTCAGGCTCGGCGAGGCCGGGCCATGGCGCTCGGCTTGTTGCAGGTGCTCGAGCGCGCGTCTGGCGTCGCCGCGGCTGTGCGCGATCAGGCCGAGGAGATAGTGGGCGCCGGCGAGCGTCGGATGGCGACGCAGTAGATCGGACGCGCGCGCCGCCGCCTCGTCGAGGCGGCCGGCGGCGTGGAGCTGAAAGGCCGCAGCGAGCGCATCGGCGGCGCTCGATAGGCGCGGATCGGAAGGGGGTGGACGGTGGACCATGACGGCGCCGCTCAGTGTAGCGGCGCCGGCACGGGGTTCCAGCCGCTAGCGCGCGCCCGTCTTGCGCATCAGGAAGGCGGGACGGTGATCGTCGACGCCGACCGGCGTCGCGACGCGCTCGCCGTGGCGCTCGCCGCCGCTGGCGCGTGGCGCCGATTTACCTTGCGGGCGCCCGCCGCGCTGCGGCCGCTTGGGCTGGCGCGTCGGTTGCGGCTTGGCGCGGTGCCCGGCCGGCAGGTCGATGATCACCGGCTCGAGCCCGGGGATCGCGTGGCGCTCGATGGTCTTGCCGGTGAACTTCTCGATCGCCGCCAGCAGCGGGCGATCATCGAGGCTGACCAGCGAGACCGCGGTGCCGGTGGCGCCGGCGCGGCCGGTACGTCCGGTGCGATGGACGTAGTCCTCGGGCACGTGCGGCAAGTCGAAGTTGATCACCAGCGCGAGCTCAGGGACATCGATACCACGGGCGGCGACATCGGTCGCGACCACGATGCGGAGCTGGTTGCGCTTGAGCGCATCGAGGGTACGGTTGCGCGCGCTCTGCTTCATGTCGCCGTGCAGCGAGTCGACGTCGTAGCCCTGGCGCTCGAGCTGCTCGGCGAGCTTTTTGGCGCGCCGCTTCGTCTTGGTGAACACCAGGCTCTGGCCGGCGACGTTGGTCAGCAGATGGCGCAGCAGCTTGTCCTTGTGCGCGCCGTCGTCCGCCAGGTGCACGCGGTGCTCGATCAGCGCCGCCGTGGCAGCGCTCGGCGCGATGCTGATGCGGATCGGATCGCGCAGCATCTCGCGCGCCAGCTTGGCCAGCCGGTCGTCCCAGGTCGCGGTGAACATCAGGGTCTGGCGCTCGCGCGGGCACTTGGCGACGATGCGCGTCACGGCATGGATGAAGCCCATGTCGAGCATGCGGTCGGCCTCGTCGAGCACCAGGAGCTCGACCTGGTCGAGGCGCACCGTCTGGCGCTCGAGATGGTCGATCAGCCGGCCCGGGGTCGCGACCAGCAGGTCGATGCGCTGGCCGAGCAGGTTGAGCTGCGGGCCGAACGACACGCCGCCGACGATGCAGCCCTGGGCGACGCGGGCGTGGCGGCCGTAGGCCTTGCCCTCGACGAGGATCTGGCTGGCGAGCTCGCGGGTCGGGGTCAGGACCAGGACGCGCGGCGCGCTACGGCGCACCGGCTTCTGGGTCTGCAGGCGCTCGAGCGCGGGCAGCAGGAAGGCGGCGGTCTTGCCGGTGCCGGTCTGCGCCGAGGCGATCAGGTCGCGGCCGGCGAGCGCGGGCGGGATGGCCTCGCGCTGGACGGGGGTGGGGGTGGTATAGCCGTGATCGGCGACGCCGCGCTGGAGCGCGGGGCACAGGGTAAAGTCTTCGAAGGTCATTGGAATCCAAAACTAGGCGCGGCGGCTCCCGAGGGCGCGGCGCAGGCTTAAAGGAGAACTAGCGGGCCTGGGCCCGCGCAGTTCGGTCAATCAAATCCGGGGGAGACGAGCGGTCTGCCGCGAAGCTGGCAGCAAGGCTCGTACGGGACGGCATGCTGCAATGACGCGCGCACTATATCGGGATCGGACCCCAAGTCCACAAGGGACTGGCCCGGGCCCCCGCATGGCTGCCGCGCAAATCAGCCGGGGTAGGGGTGGACCTGGCGCCAGTGGCGCGCGATGTCGACGCGCCGGCAGATCCACACCTTGTCGTGGCTTCGGACGTAGTCAAGGAAGCGCGCCAGCGCCGCGGCCCGGCCGGGCCGGCCGACCAGGCGCATGTGCAGCCCGACCGACATCATCTTCGGGCTGGTCGCGCCCTCGGCGTAGAGCACGTCGAAGGCGTCCTTGAGATAGCTGAAGAACTGGTCGCCGCTGTTGAAGCCCTGGGGACCGCCGAACTTCATGTCGTTGTTGTCGAGCGTGTAGGGGATCACGAGATGCGGCTTGCCCTTGACCGTCACCCAATAGGGCAGGTCGTCGTTGTAGGCGTCGGAGTCGTAGAGG
>JACQAI010000507.1 GCA_016195115.1 Pseudomonadota bacterium | reverse complement strand
GTTGGCGGCGGTGGCGTTGGTCGCGATCGTGCTCGCCGGCGTCGCGGTGTGGCGCTTCAGCGCCGGGCCGATCTCGATCGACGCCGTCACCCCCTATATCGAACGCGCGCTGAGCGATCGCGCGAGCGGCCGGCGCGTCACCATCGGCACGAGCAGCCTGGTGTGGGATTCGGCGGAACGCACCATCGAGGTGCGCGCCGACCGCGTATCGGTGTTCGACACCGACGGCATGGCCGTCATGGTCGTGCCCGAGATGATGCTGCGCTTCCGTCTCGCGGCGCTGCTCCGGGGCGTCGTCGCGGCGCGCGCCGTCACCCTGATCCGGCCATCGCTGACCGTGATCCGCGCCGCCGACGGCGGCTGGGAGTTCTCGGCCGTGCCCGACACCGACCAGGGGCCGGCGGCGGCGCGCAGCGGCGACACCGAGCTCGTGCTCGGCCTGGTCGAGCGCAGCCTGGCGCAGCTCGACCGCTTCCGCTTGGTCGACGCGCGGCTGGCGATCGACGACCGGCGCGCCCGCGCCACCTGGGTGCTGCCGCGGGTGTCGGTCGGGCTGCAGCGGGTGCGCGGCCAATTCGACGCCGAGGTCAGCCTCGAGCTCGATGTCGGCGGCCGGTCGGTGCCGATCCGCGGCGCCGCGCGGCTCGACGCCGACTACCAGCCGATCGAGGGCGACGTCACGGTCGCCGAGCTCGACGTCGCCACGATCGCCAGCCGGGTTGTCGAGCTCAGCGATCTGGCGGCGCTCGATCTGCCGCTCAGCGGCCGGCTCCATTTCGGGCGCGACGCGGCCACGGGCGACCTCGAGCTGCGCTTCGACGTCGCGGGCGGCGCCGGCCGGATCGTGCGGCCCGAGCTGCCCGACGGCCGGCTGGAGATCGCCAGCTTGGCGTTGCGCGGCGCCTACGCGGTTCGTGGCGAGCAGCTGTCGATCGACGAGTTGGTGGTCGGTCTGCCGAGCGCCGCGATCAAGCTCAAGGCACGGGCGCGCGACCTGAGCGGCGCCGCGCTCGTCGAAGGCTCGCTCGCGATCGCGAGCGTGCCGATCGACGACCTGCGCAAATATTGGCCGGCCGAGCTCGGGACCAATCCGCGGCGCTGGATCCTCGCCAACATGAGCCAGGGCGTGATCCGCGACATCGCGGTCCACTTCGTCGCCGAACGCAGCGGCGGCACGATCGACGTCACCGCGATCGACGGCAACATGACGGTCGAGGGCGCGCGCGTGCGCTATCTGCACCCCCAGCCGCCGATCGAGCAGGGCAGCGGCCTGGTGCGTTTCAACAGCCGGCAATTCGACATCGCGGTGCGCGCCGGGCGGTTGCGCGGCCTCACCGTCGACAACGCGCTGCTGACGATCTCCGGTCTCGAGAAACCTGACCAGGAGATGACGATGCGGGTCGCCGTGTCGGGCCCGATCACCGACACGCTGGCGCTGCTCGATCTGCCGCCGTTCGGCTATGTGCGCCGCTTCGGGGTCGCGGCCGACAGCATCACGGGCGACATGACCGCGCAGCTGTCGCTGCGGTTTCCTCTGATCGAGCGCCTGACGTTCGACGATGTCGCGCTCGGCACGACCGCGTCCTTGCGCGGTCTGCGCGTGCCCAAGGCGGTGCGTGAATTCGACCTGACCGAGGGCCGCTTCGATCTCAATCTCGACAAGGCCGGCATGGGTCTGATCGGCACGGCGCAGCTCGGCGGCGTGCCCGCCACGGTCAGCTGGGACGAGCACTTCGATCGACCAGTGCCGTATCGCCGGCGTTACGACGTGAGCGCGACCCTATCGGATACCCATCGCCACCGGCTGGGCATCGACTTCGGCGACGCGATCACGGGCCCGGTTGGGCTGACGGCGAACTACATCGAGGCGGGCGATCGCCGGTCGCGCCTGGTCGGCGTCCTCGACCTGCGCGCCGCGGCGCTCAAGATCGGGGATCTCGCGTGGCAAAAGCCGGCGGGCGAAGCGGCGTCGGGCCGCTTCGAGGTCGGCGTGACAGAGGGGCGCCTCGGCACGCTCGAGCGCGCCGAGCTGCAGGCGCGCGGCTTCAGCCTGCGCAGCAGCGGCGCGTTCGACGCGCAGGGTCGCCTGGCCCGGCTCGACATCCAGGAACTGAAGTCGGACGACACCGATATCGCCGCGCGCGCGACCTGGCAGGGCGAGCGTCTCGATCTGTCTCTGACCGGACGCAGCCTCGACGCCAGCGCGCTGTTCGGCGGCGACGACGTCGGCAGCAAGCCGCCGCGCGTCATGACGGTGTCGGCCAAGCTCGACCGCGTGCTGGTCGGGCCCGGCCGCCAGCTCGCCAAGGTCGAGCTGCGCGCCGACAGCGACGGCAAGCGCTGGCGCAGCGCGTCGATCTCCGGCGCCGTCGGCGCCGGCGGCATGACGCTCAGCCTGACGCCCGAGCCGGGCGGCCGCGTCCTCACCGTGATCGCCGACGACGCCGGCGCCGTGCTCAAGACCTTCGGCCTGGGCGACGAGGTGCAGGGCGGGCAGTTGCGCCTCGACGGCCGCTATGACGACAGCGGCAACGGCGGCGACGACCCGCTGAACGCCCATATCGCCATCGCGGACTACCGGATGGTGCGCGCGCCGTGGCTCGCCAAGCTGCTCGCGGTGACCTCGGTCACCGGCATTCCCGATCTGCTGTCGGGCGAGGGCATCGGCTTTGCCGAGCTGTCGATGCAGGTGGTCAAAACGCGCAACCGCCTGCGGATCGTCGAGGGGCGGGCATCCGGCACGGCGTTGGGCTTGACCGTCCAAGGCACCGTCGAAGGGGCCGACGACATCGCCGATCTGACCGGCACGATCGTGCCGGTGTACTCGGTCAATCGCCTGTTCGGTCAGATCCCGGTGATCGGCGAGCTCGTGACCGGCCGCGGCGGCGGCCTGTTCGCGTTCACCTATTCGGCGCGCGGGCCGCTCGACAACCCGTCGGTCAACGTCAATCCGCTGAGCGTGCTGGCGCCGGGGTTCCTGCGCAACTTGTTCCACTGGCTGCCCGATGCGCAGACCCAGCCCGACGGCCAGCCACCGCCGACGTCGACCCGCGAATGACCGGCGTGCGCGCAATCGGCCTGATGAGCGGCACCTCGCTCGACGGCATCGACGCCGCGTTGATCGAGACCGACGGCGAGCAGGTGTTCGCCACCGGCGCCGCGATCACCGAGCCGTACGCGCCGGAGCTGCGCGAGCGCCTGCGCGGTTTGCTCGGCGGCGCGCCGGTCGCGCAGGTGGCGCCGGTCGAGGCCGCGCTGACGCGCGCCCACGCCGCGGCGGTCGAGGCCTTGATCGCGCGCGCCGGCATCGCGCACGGTGACAAACTGCTGGCGTTCGACACCGGGCCGGGCAACGCCCTGCTCGACGACTGGGTGCGCCGCCACACCGGCGCGCTGTTCGACGCCGATGGCGCGCTCGCGCATGCCGGGCAGGTACGTCAATCGGTGGT
>JACQAI010000506.1 GCA_016195115.1 Pseudomonadota bacterium | reverse complement strand
GCTGGTGTTCCCCGGCCAGAGGATCACGGACGCGCAGCAGCTCGCCTTCAGCGAGCGCTTCGGGCCTCTGGAGTCCAGCATCCGTCGGCTGCGTCAGAACAAGGAACGCGCCGAGCGTCTCGATATCCGCGTCTCCGACATCTCGAACATCGACGACGACAACAAGATCGTCGCGAACGACGACCGCCGACGCATGGGCCAGCTGGCCAACCAGCTGTGGCACACCGACAGCTCCTTCAAGGCGGTGCCGGCGCGCTACTCGCTGTTGTCGGCCCGCATTGTACCCGCCGAGGGCGGCGAGACCGAGTTCGCCGACCTGCGCGCCGCCTACGACGCGCTGCCCGACAAGACCAAGGCCGAGATCGACGACCTGGTTGCCGAGCACTGGTATCTGCATTCGCGCGCCCAGATCGGCTTCGGCGACTTCGACGCCAACGAGCGCGCCGGCCTCGAGCCGGTGCCGCAGGTGGTGGTGCGCGTCCATCCCGGCTCGGCGCGAAAAACCCTCTACCTCGCCTCGCATGCCGAGCACATCATCGGCATGCCGGTGCCCGAGGGCCGGCTGCTGCTGCGCGATCTGATGGAGCACGCCACCCAGCCGCAGTTCGTCTACCGCCATCATTGGAAGGTCGGCGACCTGGTGATGTGGGACGACCGCTGCACCATGCATCGCGGCCGGCCGTGGGACCCGAGCCAAGTGCGCGACATGCACCGCACCACGGTGTCGGACGAGGTCTCGACCCTGGCGCAGCGCCAAGCGGTGGCGGCGGAGTAACCGCGCGGCAGGGGCGAAGCCCCGCGAGCGCGACTCTACCCGAGCAACACGCGCGGCAGCCAGGTCGCGAGCGGCGGCCACAGCACGATCAAGGCGAGCACCGCGAGGCCGAACACGACGTAGGGCAGGGCGGCGCGCCAGACCTGCTCCATGCGGATGGTCGGCGGCGCCACGCCCTTCATGGTGAACAGCAGCAGGCCGAACGGCGGCGTCAGCAGGCCGAGCTGCATGCAGATCAGGAAGATGACGCCGAGCCAGATCAGATCGATGCCGAGCTGCTGGGCGATCGGCATGAAGAACGGCAGGGTGATCATCATCATGCTGACCTGGTCGATGAAGCAGCCGAGGATCAAGAGGATCACGATCATGCCGAGCAGCGCCTGGTAGACACCGAGGCCGCGCGACGCGATCAGGTCGACGAAGCCGGTCGTGGCGCCCGAGAAACTCAGGATCTGCGCGAACGTCGTCGAGGCGAGGATGATGAACAGGATCATGCCCGAGATCGCGATGGTCTGGAGCAGCGCCTTCTTGAGCCCTGCGACCGTCAGCATGCCGTAACACGCCGCGGCCGCGATCGACGCGGCCGCGCCGAGCGCGGCCGACTCCGTGGGCGTCGCCCAGCCGACCGCCATGCTGCCGATCACCACCGCGAAGATCAGCAGCAGGGGCAGCACGTAGACGATGAAGGGCTGCCAACGCGCCCAGCCGCGCGGCCCGGTGTAGTCATCCTGCGGCGCCAGGCTCGGGTCGAGCGTGCAGCGGAGCAGCACCCAGGCGATGAACACCGCGCTCATCACCAGGCCCGGCATGACGCCGGCTACCAGGAGCTGCGAGATCGAGATGCCGGCTAGCGAACCGAGCAGCACGGTGAGCGCCGACGGCGGGATCAGCATGTCGACGCCGCCGATCGCCATGATCGGGCCCATCGCCATGCTCGGGTGGTAGTTGCGCTTGAGCATTTCGGGCAGCAGCAGGCTGCCGAGCAGCGCGGTGGTCGCGATGGTCGAGCCCGAGATCGCCGAGAACACCGTGCCGGCAACCAGGGCGACGACGGCCAAGCGCCCGGGCACGCGCAGGATCAAGCGCTCGACGCCCTCGATGGCGCGAAACGCGACCCCGGTGTGGAACAGCACCTCGCCCATCAGCACAAAGAACAGGATCGGGGTCAGCGAGAAGCTGGTGACCGAGACCACCGAGTTGCGCGCCAATTGGACGAGACCGGGCTCGCCGCCCAGCCACAGCACCGCACCGACCAGGTTGATCGCCAGGAAGGCGAAGGCGACCGGCACGCCGAGCGCGAGCAGCCCGAGCAGCCCGCCCATCAGCACCGCGCTGGCGGCGGCCCAGTCCATGGCCTCAGGCGAGGCCGCCGCCGGTCGACGGCCGCGGCTGGCGCGGCCCCGTGATCAGGCGGCGCAGGCGGAAGCCGAACTCGAGCGCGAGCATGAGGAAGCACAGCGGCAGCGGCGCCAGCACCCACCACTCGGGAAACACCAGGGTCTTCACGGTGACGGAGCCGGTGCGCAGCGAGGCGACGGTCGCTGCCGTGGCGTACCACAGCAGCGCCGCGCAGGTCGCGAGGCCGAGCAGGTCGGCGATCAGCTCGAGGGTCCAACCCGCCGCCGGCCGCACGCCGGTGACCACGATGTCGACCCGCACGTGCGCGCCCAGGTGCAGCAGCCACGGCGCCGCCATCAAGGTGATGGCGTAGACGGCGTACTCCGAGACCTCGTCGGTCCAGGCGATGACGCCCCAATCGAGCGTGCGCACCGTGACGTTGGCGGCGATCAGCGCCACCATGACGAGCAGCAGCGCCGCGGCCGCGCCGGCCAGCGCCGCGACCAGGCGGCCGTACGACGCGGCGAGCGCGCTCACTTGCTGATGGCTTGGCGGAGCTGCGCCCCGACCTCGGGATTCTTGGCGATCACCGACTTCCAGCCGACGTCGTAGGCAGTCTGGACGAACGTCTTGGCCTGGGCGGCGCCGAACTCGAGCGCCTGGATGCCGGCCTTGCCCTGGCGCTCGCGCTCGGCGGCGATCGCCGCCGGCCATTCGGAATCGAGCGACTCGACCCACAGCGCGGCGTCGCTGAGCAGCTTCTGCTGCGCCGCATCGAGCCGCTTCCAGCTGTCGAGATTGATCATCATCAGGAGCTCGACCTGGTAGTAGCCGGGATCGAGCCGGTACTTCGTCTTCTCGTGCCAGCCGAGATCGAAGATGCCGAGCGCCGGCCAACCGTAGCCGTCGACCACGCCGCGCTCGAGAGCGGTGTAGACCTCGCCGGGCGCGGTCGTGACGCCGGTGCCGCCGAGCGCCTCGACCAGGTCCTTGTAGATCGGCGTGACGCGGATCTTGAGGCCGGTGAGGTCGTACTTGGTCACCGGCTTGGTGAGATAGATGTGGAACGGAATGCCGTAGCCGAAGCGCCCGAGCACGTGGGCGTTGAGCTTGTCGTTGTGCAGCTTCTCGATCAACGCCATGCCGCCGGCGCCGCGGATCTCGGCCATCGTGCGCGTCATCAGCTTGAAGGCGTCGGCCTCGGGCATCAGGTTGCCGTAGAACGCGCCGGTCACGCTGGTCAGGTCGACGACCTTGTTGCGCAGCGCGTTGCCGATCTCGAACGGCGGCATGGCGCGCGGGCCGCCGACATAGGTGATCTTGAGCTGGCCTTTGCCCTCTTGATTGATCTTCTCGATCATGCGCTCGAACGGCTTGGCGAAGGTCGTGCCTTCGGCGAACGCGTTGACGGCGCGCAGGGTGACTTCCTCGGCGGCTGCCGCGCCGATGCCCCAGCCGAACGCGGCCAGCACCGCCGCGCTCCGAATTCCCCGGATCATGTGGCCCCTCCCAGATGGTTGCGGCCAGCTTGGCGTAGCGCCAAGCCGGCCGCAACGGCAGACAGCCGCGTGCGACGCCGCCGCACGGCTGCGGGTGGTTCAGCCAAGGATGGCGCGGACGGCCCCTAGGAAGGTCGGCCCGTCGATCGGCTTGCGCAGGCAGGTTTTTGCACCGAGCGCGCGCAGCAACCGCAGATAGCTCTCCGAGCGGTCGTCGTGGCCGCCGGTAATTCCGATCAGCGGCATGCTGGGCCGGCGCTCCAGAAGCCTGCGGCTGACCTCGATGCCGTCCATCTCGGGCATATAGAGATTGACCACGACCAGCGATGCCGAGCGCACGTCCAAATGGCCGAGCGCCGCGCGCGCGTGTATGAAGCCGGTCGCCTCGAAATCGGCGCGCTGCAGATAGCTGACGAGAACGTCGAGATGGGCTTCGTAGTCGTCGATGACGACAACGTGGTGCCGGACCGGATCGAGATGGGACATGACCTCACAAACGAATAGGGGGGATGATGGCTAGTCGTCGACGCAGGCGATCGACGTGCGGGACCGATCGAGCAGCCCGCGGATGTGCTCCGCCACGCGGCGGGGCTCGATCGGCTTGAGCAGCACCCGGTCGGCATCCGGCGCGGCGCGCGGGCCTAGAACGGCGAGGTCGGCGCCGCCGCTGTAGAGCACGACCGGGCAATCGGGGCGGATCACCTTGATCCGCTTCGCCAGCGTGGCGCCGAGCATGCCCGGCATCGAATGGTCGGTGACCACCGCGTCCCACGCGCCGGGGTCCTTGCGGAACGCGCGCAGGGCTTCGGTCGGATTGTTGCTGCAGGTCACATCATAGCCGAGGCGCTCGAGCCCGACCGACATGAGCTCGGTCATGTCACGGTCGTCGTCGATCACCAGGATGCTTTCGCTACCGCGCTGGGCGTCGCCGATGCGCGGCACCGGCGCCGCATCGATGGTCTCAGCGACGAGCGGCAAGTAGATCGTGAATTCCGATCCGTGCCCGGCTCGGCTGGTTACCCGGTAGGCGCCCTGATAGCCGATGACGATGCCATGGATCACCGCTAGACCGAGCCCGGTGCCGCGACTCGGGCCTTTAGTCGTGAAGAACGGCTCGAACACGCGGTCGAGCGTCGCCTGGTCCATCCCGACGCCCGTGTCGGTGATCCGGATCGAGCCATAGGCGCGTGCCGGATCGAGCGCACCGCCGGCCATCGTCGCGACGCCTGCTTCGCGCGCGCTGACAGCAAAGTGGCGGCGATCGGGGTGGCCGGCGCCGATGCGTTCGAGGCGAGCCGTGATCGTGCCGGGGCGCCCACCGAGCGCGTCGTTGGCGTTCACGCACAGATTGAGCAGCACCTGATGGATCTGGCCGTCGTTGACGATCATCGGTAGGGACGTGGTGCCCGGATCGACGGTCAGGCGGGTTGCCGGGGCGAGCGACGCCCGGACGAGCGGTTCATCCTTCGCGACCAAGCTGCGCAGATCGACCAGCCGCGTCTCGACCTCACCCGTGCCGCTGAAGGCGGTCACCTGCTTGACGACGTCCTTGGCGTGTCCGCAGACCTGGGCGATGCGCGCGGCGAACTGATGCTGCGGCGTCCCCGATGGAAGGTCCTCGATCAGGAAACTGCTGAAACCCGTGATGGCGCCGATCATGTTGTTGAAGTCGTGTGCGATCCCGCTGGCCAAACGACCGACGGCTTCCATCTTGGCCGACTGGCGGAGCTGGTCCTCGATACGCCGGCGCTCGGTGACGTCGAAGACGAAGCCGCTGAGACCGACGATCGCTCCGTCCCGATCTGCGATCGGAAATTTGACGACCTCGAAATACTCGAGACCGGGATAGGGCGTCATCGGCCGCCGTTCGATGCGCGACACCCGGCCGTGCGTCAGCACCTGCGCGTCGGGTCCGCGGCTGATCGCGTCGACGTCCGGCGCCAGTTCCGCATCGGTGCGTCCGACCATCGCTTCGGGGGCAAAACCGCGCCAGTCGGCGTACTGGCGATTGACCAGCAGGTAGCGCCGGTCGCGATCCTTGAGGAACAGCCCGACCGGGGCGTTGTCCAAGATCGCGCGCAGCTGCTGCTCGCGCTCGCGCAGGGCCTCTTCGGCAAGCTTCTGCTCG
>JACQAI010000505.1 GCA_016195115.1 Pseudomonadota bacterium | reverse complement strand
GCACACAAAAACCCCTCCCCCACGCTTCGCGCGGGGGAGGGATGTTCAGCGCTATGCCCGCCCCCGCGGGTGGGCGGCGCGGTGGATCTCGAGCAGGCGGGTGCTGTCGACCGTGGTGTAGCGCTGGGTGGTCGACAGCGAGGCGTGGCCGAGCAGCTCCTGGATCGAGCGCAGATCGCCGCCGCTGCCCAGCAGGTGGGTGGCGAAGCTGTGGCGTAGCGCGTGCGGTGTCGCGGTGTCGGGCAGGCCGAGCGCGGCGCGCAGCCGGCGGACCTGGCGCTGCACGACGCCGGGATTGAGCGCACCGCCGCGCGCGCCGACGAACAGCGGCGCGTCGGGCGCGAGCTGAAACGGGCAGGCGGCGAGATAGTCGTCGAGCGCCTCGCGCACGATGGGTAGTACCGGTACAACGCGCTGCTTGTTGCCCTTGCCCGTCACCATCAAGGCATCGCCGCGCGGCACCTGCGCGCGCGTCAGGCCCAAGGCCTCGCCGAGGCGCAGCCCACAGCCGTAGAGCAAAGTCAGCAGCGCCAAGTCGCGCTTGCCCATCCACGGATGCAACGCCAGGCCCTCGATGGTCTCGAGGCTTTGCGCGGCTTCGTCTTCCGACAGCGCCTTGGGCACCGACTTGGGCAGGCGCGGCGTGCGCACCACGCCGAGCGCGGCGTTGGCCGCGAGGCCGCGGCGCTCGAGGAAACGGAAGAAGCCGCGCAGCGCCGACAGCCCGCGCGCCGCCGAGCTGCGCGCCAGCCCGGCGTCGAAGCGGTGTGCCAGGTAGGCGCGGAAATCGGCCGGCGTCAGCTGCGCGAGGTCGGCGAGCCCGGGCGCTTGGCCGAGATGTCCCTGCAGGAAATCGAGGAAGGCCGCGACGTCGCGGCCGTAGCCATCGACGCTGTGCGGCGACGCGCGCTTCTCATGGGCGAGCCAGTCGAGCCAGCCGGTGCAGGCGGCGGCGACGGCGGCGTCGCCGGCGAACCGGAGCAGCGCCGCGCTGCCGGGGGACCGGTCGGCGGTCGTCAGTCGGGAAGGTCGAGCCATGCCCGGATCGAGTGCTCGATCACCTGGGCGAGGAAGGTCAACAGCTCGGTGCCTTGGCCGGGGTGGAAGACGCCGGGCTTGCGCGCGCCGAGCGCCAGCAGGCCGATCGGCGCCGCGCTGCTGACCTTGAGGCGGACCAGCGCGTCCGAGCGCACCAAGCCGGCGGCCGCGGCGCCGAACAGCGCCGCATCGCCGACCACGTCGGAGCGCAACAGCACGTCGTGGCCGGTGCCGATCAGCTCATCGACCGAGCCGGGCTCGAGCACCTGGACGCCGGCGGCCAGCGCCGCGGCGTTCGGGCCAAGGCGCGCCTTGGCTGGCGCGGTCTCGATGCACAGGCCGACGGCGTCGATGTCGAGCAGCAGGGTGAGCTCCTCGGTGACCACCGTGATGAGGTGCTCGAAGGTCGTCGCGGCGAGCATCGCGATCACCGCGCTGTGCACCCGCGTCTGGTTCTGCAGATTGGCGCGGCTGGTCGCGACCAGCTTGCGCTGCACCAGCTTGAGGCGCGCCACGTCGGTGCGCAGCCGCTCGACCATGAAGCGCTGCAGGTCGACGACGCCGTCGCCCATCTCGCGTGCCGGCGCCGCCAGCACCGCCAGCAGCTCGGGACGGTTGATCAGGAAATCCGGGTGGCGGCGCAGATAGGCGGCGACGTCGGCCGCGGCGAGCTCGGGCGACTTGGTTGTCCCCTGGGCGCCGGCCTGCGGCTGCGCCGCCGTCTTGGCGCCGCGCGGCTTGGCTGGCGGGCCGTCGGGGACTTCGGTCGGATGCTGCGCCATGACCCCCGTCAGCCCTCCAGAATCGATTGGCCGGTGCTCTTCCAGTCGGCCACGAAGGCGGCCAGGCCCTTGTCGGTCAACGGATGGGCGAACATCTGCTTGAGCACCGCCGGCGGCAGGGTGGCGACATCGGCGCCCAGCTTGGCGGCCTGCACGACGTGGATCGGGTGACGCACGCTGGCGACCAGCACCTCGGTCGCGAAGTCGGGATATTGATCGTAGATCTCGCAGATGTCGGCGATCAGCTGCATGCCGTCGGACCCGACATCATCGAGCCGTCCGACGAACGGCGAGACGTAGGCAGCGCCTGCCTTGGCGGCCAGGATGGCCTGCGCCGCCGAGAAGCACAGCGTGACGTTGACCGCGGTGCCGGCGACCGACAGCGCCTTGCAGGTCTTCAGCCCATCGGGGGTCAGCGGCACCTTGACGACGACGTTGGGCGCGATGCGGGCGAGCCGCCGGCCCTCGGCCAGCATGGTCTCGTGATCGAGCGCGGCGACCTCGGCCGAGACCGGGCCCTTCACCACCGCGCAGATCTCGGCGACCACGTCGATGAACTTGCGGCCGGTCTTGGCGACCAGCGACGGGTTGGTCGTCACGCCGTCGACCAGCCCGGTCGCGGCGAGTTCGCGGATGGTCGGGACATCGGCGGTGTCGATGAAGAACTTCATGCGCGCGAACGGTCCAAATCGCCAGGTCCGGGGCGCCGACGCGTTGGCCGCGGGCCATGCTCGCAAGCGCCCAGAATGATATCTAGTGTACCCGATGCCCCCTGAAGCCACCAGCCCATGTGATAGCCCCGATCGGACCGCCGCGACACCGGTGCGCGTCCGCGTGCTCCTGCCGCTGCCGTTGGTCGGTCCCTACGACTATGCCGTGCCCGCCGGATCGACCGTCGTCCCGGGCGATTTCGTGGTCGT
>JACQAI010000504.1 GCA_016195115.1 Pseudomonadota bacterium | reverse complement strand
TACGCGCGCCGCGAGGCCCACGAGCGCGCCGACGCCTACATCGACAATGTCAATCTGACCAAGTTCCGCGACGCCTTCCCCCACATGCTGTCGGGCGGCATGAAGCAGCGCGTCGCGATCGCGCGCGCGCTGGCGATGGAGCCCGCGATCCTCTTGATGGACGAGCCGTTCGCGGCGCTCGATGCGCTGACCCGGCGCAAGATGCAGGAGGAGCTGCTCGCGCTGTGGGACGACGTCCGCTTCACCGTGCTGTTCGTCACCCACTCGATCGAAGAGGCCGTCATCATCGGCTCGCGCATCCTGGTGCTGAGCCCGCATCCCGGCCGCGTCAAGGCCGAGCTCAACAGCCATGAGTTCGGCCACGCCGAGCAGGAGGGCGCCAAGTTCGTCGAGTTGACGCGGCGCATCCACGACATGCTGTTCGCCGAGCGCGTCGAGGACGAACGTGCGGCCGAGACGCTCCGCCATGGCTGAGCGCGCGCTGATGCCGCCGGTGCGGCCCGAGTTCGAGCACCGCCAGCTCGACAGCGGCCAGATCGGCGCGGTGGTGCGGCCGCTGTCGGCGTGGGAGCGCGTCTCGAACATCACCGCGGTGCGCCGGATCTTCATCCTGGTCGTGCTCGCCGCCGCCTGGGAGGGCTACGCGCGCTGGCTCGACAATCCGCTGATGTTCCCGACCTTCTCCGAGAGCATGGGCGCGCTGGCCGAGGCGATCGAGGAAGGCGTGCTGCTCGAGCGCGTCTTCACGTCGATCCGAGTCCTGCTCATCGGCTACGGGCTCGGCATCGCGATCGCCGCGGTGTTCACCACGCTCGCGGTGTCGACCCGCATCGGCACCGACCTCTTGTCGACCCTGACCGCGATGTTCAACCCGCTGCCCGCGATCGCGCTGCTGCCGCTGGCGCTGCTGTGGTTCGGGCTCGGCATTCCCAGCCTGGTGTTCGTGATCATCCACTCGGTCTTGTGGGCGGTCGCGCTCAACACCCACACGGGCTTCCTCTCGGTGTCCGAGACCCTGCGCATGGTCGGGCAGAACTACGGCCTGCGCGGCGTCAACTACGTGATGCGCATCCTGATCCCGGCCGCCTTCCCGTCGATCCTCTCCGGCCTCAAGATCGGCTGGGCGTTCTCGTGGCGCACCTTGATCGCCGCCGAGCTGGTGTTCGGCGTGTCGTCGCGCTCGGGCGGCCTCGGCTGGTTCATCTTCGAGAAGCGCAACCAGCTCGAGACCGCCTCGGTGTTCGCCGGGCTGACCACCGTGATCATCATCGGCCTGGTGGTCGAGAGCGTGGTCTTCCGCACGGTCGAGACCCACACCGTGCGCAAGTGGGGCATGCAGCGCTAGCCCGGATATCTCACAGTGAGGAGTGCATCGGGACGCGGACTCTGAGAAAGTAGTTGTGCTGCAACAACTTCTCTGTAGCCCAAGGAGCGCCCCGATGCCGACAGAGTGTATCCCGGAGCAGTACGAGTTTGCACGCGTCGAAGGTCGGCCGGTGATCGCCGGGTTTGACGGCGGACGGATGACGACGGACGCCGGGGCGTTGCTGGTGGGCGGCACGGACCGGGCGGTCAATCTGATCGATCGGTTTGCCGGATGCTTCACGGACCGGCGGTCTGCGGCGCTGATCGAGCACGAGGTGTCGACGCTGGTGATGCAGCGAGTGGTCGGGATCGCGCTGGGTTACGAGGACCTGAACGATCACGACGAGCTGCGGCATGACCCGATCATGGCGGTGCTGGCGGGCAAGCTGGAGGCGGGCCGGGAGGACTGCGCGCCGGTGGCGGGCAAGAGCACGCTGAACCGGCTGGAGCTGAGCGGTCCGGAGGCGACGCGCTACCACAAGATCAGCTATGACGGGCCGGCGATCGAGCGGCTGTTGGTCGACCTGTTCCTGGAGGCGCATGGGCGAGCGCCCGAGCGGATCATCCTCGACCTGGATGCCACCGACGATCCGCTGCATGGCGAGCAGGAGGGCCGGTTCTTCCACGGCTACTACGGCCACTACTGCTATCTGCCGCTGTACATCTTCTGCGGCGACCAGTTGCTGGTCGCGAAGCTGCGCCCCGCGAACATCGACGGGTCGGCCGGGGCGCTCGAGGAGGTCGCGCGGGTGGTCGCGCAGATCCGCGAGCGCTGGCCGGCGACGCGGATCGTGCTGCGCGCCGATTCGGGGTTCGCCCGCGACCAGCTGATGGCGTGGTGCGAGGCGCAAGGGGTCGATTATGTCTTTGGCTTGGCGCGCAACGCGCGGCTGGAGCGCGCGATCGGGGCCGAGCTCGAGGCGGCGCACCAGGACAGTGAGCGGACCGGGGGCAAGCCCGCGCGCCGGTTCAAAGAGCTGCGCTACAGGACGCGCAAGACCTGGACCCGCGAGCGCCGAGTGGTCGCCAAGGCCGAGTGGACCCATGACGAGAAGAACCCACGCTTCATCGTCACCTCGCTGACACCGGCCGAGGCTGAGGGGCGCGGGCTCTACGAGCAGCTCTACTGCGCGCGCGGCGACATGGAGAACCGCATCAAGGAATGCCAGCTCGACCTGTTCGCCGACCGCACCTCGAGCCACACCATGCGCGCCAACCAGCTGCGCCTGTGGTTCGCCTCGATGGCCTATGTCCTGGTCTGCGCCCTGCGCCGCCTGGCGCTCCAGGGCACCCGGCTCGCCACCGCGAGCTGCGGCTCCATCCGGCTCAAGCTGCTCAAGATCGGCGCGCTGGTCCGCATCAGCGTGCGCCTGATCAAGATTGCGATGGCCTCGGCCTGCCCCTACCAGCGCGAGTTCGGGGCAGCCTACGCCTTGCTTGCGCAAGCCGCGCGCTGACGAACCAGACAGCGCACAGCCGACCGCGTCCCGAGCAAGGCTGCGCAGGCGGCTCGGCCCGCAAAACGCCTTTCCAGACTCGTCAAACGGGCACGCCCATGGTCGACGACCCGCAACCCGACAAACCATCGGTCCGCCTGATGACCCGACCTATAATCCGCTCCAGTGTGAGAAATCCGGGCTAGCGGCGCACCGCACATCAGCCGAGCTGCTCGGCCATCCAGTCGGCGGTCTGCGGACGGTAGCGATAGATCCGGTTGTTGACGACATGGTTG
>JACQAI010000503.1 GCA_016195115.1 Pseudomonadota bacterium | reverse complement strand
GCGCCTGGCCGCCCAGCTTGCCGTCGGTGCCCACCTCGCGCGCCACGCGCGTGACCTCCGAGGTGAACACGCTCAGCTGCTTGATCATGGTGTTGACGATGGTGGCCGAGCGCAGGAACTCGCCCTGCAGCGGCCGGCCTTCGACGTCGAGGCTGACGGTCTCGAGCAGGTCGCCCTGGGCGACCGCGGCGATCGCACGGGTCACCGCGGTGGTCGGCCACAAGAGGTCGTCGATCAGGGTGTTGACCGAGGCCTCCATGCCGCCCCACGCGCCGGTCGCCAGACCGAAGCGCACGCGGTGGCGGGTCTTGCCCTCGCGGCCGACCAGCTGGCCGACGTGGTCGAGCTGGCCCGCCATGCGCTCGTTGGCGGCGACGATCTCATTGAAGGTGTCGGCGATCTTGCCGGCGAGCCCGGTCCGGTTGCCCGGCAGGCGCACCGAGAAGTCGCCGATGCGCATCGCCTGGAGGGCGTGCAGCAGCTCGTAGCCTTCGGGTGTGACGGCGTCGATGCCGTTGCCCGGTTCATGCTGGCCATGGCCGGCGCTCGGTTCGGGGAGCGGCGAGCCCGGGATGCCGCCAGCGGTGGGATCGGCAATCGCGCCAGCACTCATGATCGTCCTCCTTCGTGAGCGGTCGGCACCCCGACACGCCGTCGTACGCACATCCGCTTAAACCGAAAGTAAATCTTGGCCCCAGGGTCGCCGAATGCTGTATTCAATTCATCCTGGAGCACGGGAACTTGGAAGTATCCACGAGTCGTCAAGGAAAGACAATAAGCCGAACGGAGTTTTACATAACAAGCCGGGGGGCTTATCATGAAATCTTCGCTCAATTTTTTGGCAACGCCGCGACGGCCGCGCGGCCGCTCGGCACGCCGGGCGCGGATCCGGCAGGTCAGCAGTGAATTCGCCGGGGACCGACGCACACCAGCGCGGCCACGCGCACCCGCTATGCGCCCGCCGACCGAGCCCCCGCACGTCGACCCCATCGGGATCAGGTGGGCGCCGTCGCGCCGCATCCTGGTGCCCCCGTTATTGCTACAATTGCCGTATAAACGCCGAAGATTGGCCTAGGTTGCTGGGCCTATGCCGATTCTTCCGGGCGTGGTCGCCCGCCGCGGCCAATCGATTTGTTTAACGATGTCCTATAACCTGTCGTAATGGCTCGATCCTTCGCCACCCGCCTCGTCTTGGCCGCGATCGGCTGGAGTGTGCTCGTCGCGAGCCTCGGACCGGGTGTCGCCACGGCCGCCGACGGGGCGGCGCCTGCCACCCTCAAGCTCGATCGCCGCATTCTGGCGCCGGCGCCCGACTACGCCATGCCGCGCCGCGGCGGCACGGTCAGCCCGGCGCACATCGCCGCCGACGGCTGGCAGCACTGCGCGCTCAGCTTCGACGACGGCCCCAACGAGGTGACGCCGCGCATCCTCGCCATCCTGGCGCGCGAGGGCGTCATCGCCACCTTCTTCCCGATCGCGGCGACCGCGGCGCGCCATCCCGAGGCGATCCGCACCGCGGTCGCCGCCGGTCACGAGATCGGCAACCACAGCCTCGGCCACGGCAATCTCACCCGACGGGGCCCGGCCGCACAGCGCGCCGACCTCGCCGAGGCCAACCGCATCCTGACCAACCTGGGCGCGCGCCCGGTCCTGTTCCGGCCGCCCTACGCCGCCTACGACGGGCGCCTGATCGAGAGCGCGCGCAGCGTCGGGCTCGAGACCGTGCTGTGGAGCCTCGACGTGCGGGATTGGGAGGTGCGCGACGCCGGCATGCTGGCGGCGCGGGTCAATGCCGGCGCCGGTCCAGCATTGGTCGTGCTGCTGCACGCGACCTACGAATGGACCGAGCGCGCGCTGCCGCAGATCATCGCGGCGCTGCGCGGTCACGGCTGCCGCTTCGTCACGCTCTCGCAGTGGCTCGCCTTCATGCATGGTGGCGCGCCGGCCGCGGCCGCCACCATGGTTGCCGCCGCGACGCCGTCGCCCACACCGGCGCCGTCACGCATCCTGTTGCCGACGGCCGAGCCGCCACCGCCGGCGCGGCGACCGACGATCGCCGACGCGCCGATGTCGCCGCCCGACCGTCCCGTCGCGGTGGCCGCCGCAACACCGAGACCGTTGGCCCCCGCGCCTGAATGGCGGGTCGTTCCCGCGTCGGTGCCGCCGCCCGACGACCCCGACGCGCGCCCGGTACAGCCGGCGCCTGAGTGGCGGGTCGTTCCCGCCTCGGTGCCGCCACCCGACGACCCCGACGCGCGCCCGGCAACGCCCGTGCCGGCCATGGCAGCTGCCGCTGTCGTCGAGCCGATACCGCCACCGACGAGACCAGCCGCCAAAACGGCTCGCCCTGCGGTAGCGCCGTCGGCGGCGCGCCCGGCGCCGGCCTTGACCTTACGCGCTGCCAGCGTCGCGACGACCCGCGACAACCGCACCGTGTTGCGCATCGAGGGCGACAACGTGTTCCTCCAGCTGGGTCCCAACGCCGACCTCGACGCCATCGCGACGCAGCTCAAGGAAGCGCTCGGGCGCCCGCGCCGCTAATCAAGCTGCGTCCGATCCGGCAGGTTTAGCTCAATTTAGCCCGCATGGTGCAGGAACCTCGCGCAACCACCCGGCGTTGGCGCGGTACCCATCTTGTCGCAGAGATGTCAGAGGCGACCCGATTGATCGGGTGGCCGATACCAGCCAAATCAGGCCCAAGATCCATTTGGACGGAGGTTGTCATGACGCATACGAGACAGCGTGCTTGCCTGCTCGCCGGGGCCGGCGCCCTCGCCGGCTGGTTGATCATGGTCCCCGCTGGATCGGGCTTCGCGGCGGGCGGCGGCCACGGGAGCAGCGCGGGCGGGTTCGGCGGCAGCTCGAGCGGACACATCAGCGAGCAAGGCCGAGCCAACACCAACGGCCCGAACGCCGCCGACCGCGATTTCGGCCGCGACCGCGCCGCCGATCGGTCGGACCGGCAAGCCGACCGGCACGATGCCGACGACGCCAAGACCAAGCGGAACGCCGGCAAAAGCTCTTCCGCGCCCGGTCTGAACCGCTGACGCCCAAGGCAAGGCGTGCGCCGGGCCGAACGATCGGGCCCGGCGCGTTCCGTTTGTGATCTGACGCGCGGCCCCCCGATCCGCGACCCCGGCCACAATTGACGCGG
>JACQAI010000480.1 GCA_016195115.1 Pseudomonadota bacterium | reverse complement strand
CCGGCGCCGCCGCGCCCGACCGCACGCCCAGCCGCCGCGGTCGCCAGCGCGCCGGCCGCGCCGCCACTCCCGGCGGCGCCACCGCCGAGCGCGAGCCCGGCCGGCGCGCCGTCCCAGATGGCCGCCGCGCCCGGCACCTTGTCGCGCGTGCTGTTCGCGGCCGGCTCGGCCGACCTCAGCGACGACGGCCGCCGCGAGCTGGGGGCGCTCGCCCAGCGCCTCGGCCGCGACGGCGATTCGCGCATCCAGCTGCTCGCCTACGCCGAGGGCACGCCGGACAGCGAGAGCCAGGCGCGCCGCCTATCGCTCAGCCGCGCGCTCGCGGTGCGCTCCTTCCTGATCGAGCAGGGCATCCGCAGCACCCGCGTCAACGTCCAGGCGCTCGGCATCAAGAGCGCCGGCGGACCGACCGATCGGGTCGACGCCATGGCGGCGACCCCTTGACGCCACTGCCCGGGACCGGAATGACCGGGACCCGCCGCTTCCTGACGCGGATGGCGCTGTTCCTGGTCGCCGTGGTCGCGGTGGCCGGGGTCAGCTATCCCGTGCTGGCGCGCGCGTTCGAGGCCAACGTCGCGCTCAACGCCATGATCCTGTTGGTGCTGCTGCTCGGCATCATCTACATCTTCCGTCAGGTCACGATGCTGCAGCCGGAGATCCACTGGCTGGAGACCTTTCGGCGCGGCCAGCCGGGCCTGTCGACCAACCGCACAACGCGCCTGCTCGGCCCGATGGCCAGCATGCTGGGCGAGCGCAAAGGTCGCCTGACCTTGTCGGCGACCTCGACGCGCGCGCTGCTCGACACCATCGGCGCGCGGCTCGACGAAGGCCGCGACATCGCGCGCTACCTGATCGGCCTGATGATCCTGTTGGGCCTGCTCGGCACGTTTTATGGCCTGATGCAGACGGTCGGCTCGGTCGGCGACGTGGTCGGCCGCCTGACCATGGGCGGCGGCGACGCCGCGACCGCGTTCGAGGACCTGAAGCGCGGCCTGTCGTCGCCGCTGGCGGCGATGGGCACCGCGTTCGGCGCGTCGCTGTTCGGCCTCGCCGGCTCGCTGGTGCTGGGCTTCCTCGACCTGCAGGCCGGCCAGGCGCAGAACCGCTTTTACAACGAGCTCGAGGAATGGCTGTCGAGTCAGACGCGGCTCGGCAGCGGCGCCGCCGTGGTCGCCGACGGCGAGCAGTCGGTGCCGGCATTCATCCAGGCGCTGCTCGAGCAGACCGCCGACAGCCTCGAGGGCCTGCAGCGCACCATCGCGCGGGGCGAGGACAGCCGCATCCAGGCCAACCAGAACCTGATGGCGCTGACCGACAAACTGAGCGTGCTGGCCGACCAGATGCGCGCCGAGCAGAGCCTGATGCTGCGCCTGGCCGAGAACCAGACCGAGATGAAGCCGCTGCTCGCCCGCCTGGCCGAGCAGTTCGACCGCGGCGGCATGGGCTTCGACGACGCCTCGCGCGCCCACATCCGCAATCTCGATCTCCACCTCGGCCGCATGCTCGAGGAGACCACGCAAGGCCGCGCGCAGATCATCCAGGACGTGCGTAGCGAGATCCGCCTGCTGGCCCGCACGATCGCGGCGCTGGCCGAGGAAAGCGAGCCGCGTTGATGCCGGGCTCGGTGCGCCGCAGCCGCGGGGTCGTCGAGTTCTGGCCGGGCTTCGTCGATGCGCTGACGTCGCTGCTGATCGTCATCATTTTCCTGGTCCTGGTGTTCGTGCTGGCCCAGTTCTTCCTCAACCAGGCGATCACGGGGAAGGACGAGGCGCTGCAGCGCCTGCACACCCAGATCGCCCAGCTCGCCGATCTGCTGGCGATGGAAAAGACGACCAATGCCGAACTGAGGCTCAATATCGGCCAACTCTCGGCCGAGCTGCAGGCCTCGGCGAGCGCGCGCGACGAGGCGCTCGGGCGGGTCGCCGGCATCATGAGCGAGCGCGACGCGCTGACGCAGAAGCTGAACCAGATCACCGCCGAGCTCAACACCGCCAAGGAGCGCGTCGGCCAGCTCGAGGACGCCAACAAGCTGGTCGAGGCCGACAAGGAGAAGCTGACGGTCCAGCTCAAGGAGCTCGAGCAGCTGCGCCGCGACGTCGAGGCGCTGCGCACGGTGCGCGCGGAGCTCGAGAAGCAGGTCGCCGGCTTCGACAAGGACCTGACCGCGGCGCGCGACAAGTCCAAGGAGCTGGAGACCCGGCTCAGCACCCAGGAGGAGCGCACCGCGCTGGCGCAGAAGGAGCTCGCGCAGCGCGACATAAGGCTTGCTGAGCTCCTCGTACAGGCCGAGAACACCAAGGCCGAGGCGACGCGCGACAAGCAGCTGTCGGCCGACTCGCAAAAGCAGGTCGAGCTCCTCAACCAGCAGATCGCGGCGCTGCGCCAGCAGCTGGCGCGCATCGACGAGGCGCTGCAGCTTTCCGAAACGAAAGTCAAAGAGCAGAACGTGCAGATCGTCGACCTCGGCCGGCGGCTCAACGCCGCGCTGGTCAGCAAGGTCGAGGAGCTGGCGCGCTACCGTTCGGAATTCTTCGGTCGACTGCGCCAGGTGCTGGGCGACCGGCCCGACGTGCGCATCGTCGGCGACCGCTTCGTGTTCCAGTCCGAGGTGCTGTTCGGCGTCGGCTCGGCCGAGCTCGGCGACGAGGGCAAGAAGCAGATGGCCAAGCTGGCGGGCACCCTGCGCGAGCTGATGGTCCGCATGCCCAAGGACATCACCTGGGTGCTGCGCGTCGACGGCCACACTGACCGCGCGCCGATCCACACCGTCCAGTTCGCGTCGAACTGGGAGCTGTCGACGGCGCGCGCGGTGTCGGTGGTCAAGTTCCTGATCGACCAGGGTGTGCCGGCCGACCGGCTGGCAGCGACCGGCTTCGGCGAGTTCCAGCCGCTCGACAGCGCGCGTGACGACGAGATTTCGCGACGTCGCAATCGGCGCATCGAGCTCAAGCTGACCGAGCGTTGACGGACACGCGCGCCGAGCGCCGCGGCACGCCGCTCGATCCGCCGCCCGGATCGGGCGCACCGCGCCGGGCTTCTCCGGCGTTCGGCTTGGCGCCGAGCTTGACGCGCCGGCTCGGCCCCTGGCTCGGATTGATCGCGCTGTGCCTCGCCCTCTATGTCCCCGGCTTGACTGCGCTGCCGCCGGTCGATCGCGACGAGGCGCGCTTCGCCCAGGCGACCAAGCAGATGATGGAGAGCGGCGACTACGTGCGCATCCGCTATCAGGACGAAGCGCGCAACAAGAAGCCGGCCGGCATCTATTGGGCGCAGGCCGCGTCGGCCAGCCTGCTCGGCGGCACCGCGGCGCCGATCTGGGCCTATCGCCTGCCGTCGCTGGCGGCGTTGACCGCCGCGGTGCTGCTGCTCTACGCCGCCGGCCGGCGGCTCTTCGAGCCCCGTACCGCCTTCCTCGCGGCGTCGCTGCTCGCGGCCAGCCTGCTCGCCGTCGTCGAGGCGCATCTCGCCAAGACCGATGCTGGCCTGCTCGCGACCACGGTGGCGGCGCAAGGCGCGCTCGGGCTGATCTATCTGCGCGGCCGCGCCGGCGTGCCGGCCGGGTGGTTGCTGCCGCTCGGCTTCTGGATCGCGCTGGCGCTCGGCATTCTGATCAAGGGCCCGGTGCTGCCGCTGGTCGGCGCGCTGACGATCGCGGCGCTCGGCGTCGCCGACCGCTCGCTCGCCTGGCTCAAGGGCGCGCGGCCGGCGCTCGGCATCCTGGTCGCGGCGGCGATCGTCGCGCCGTGGGGCCTCGCGATCACCCAGGCGACCGACGGCGCGTTCCTGGCCGACGCGGTCGGCAAGGATCTGCTGCCCAAGCTGATCGGCGGCCAGGAGTCGCACGGCGCGCCGCCCGGCTATCACGTGCTGCTGCTCGCGGTCGGCTTCTTCCCGGCGTCGCTGCAGGTCGCACCGGCGCTACGCGCGGCGTGGCGGCAGCGCCTGCTGCCCGCGGAGCGCTTCTGCCTCGCCTGGCTGGTGCCGGCGTGGCTGGTGTTCGAGCTGGTGCCGACCAAGCTGCCGCACTACGTGCTGCCGCTCTATCCGGCGCTCGCGCTCCTCACGGCGCGCTTCGTGATCGGCCTCGCGAGCAGCGAACCGGCGACGCCGCCGCGTTGGGTGCGCGCGCTGCTGGCGTTGTGGTTCGCGGTCGCGCTGACGATCGTCGGCGCGGCGCTGGCGTTGCCCCTGGTGGTCGACCAGCGCATCGACTGGATCGCGCTGGTGCCGGCGCTGGCGAGCGCGCTCGCCGCCGGCGCCGCGCTGATCTACGCCTGGCAAGGCCGCCCGCTGAAATCGACCGTGATCGCGGTCGCCGGCGCCGGGGTGCTGTTCGCCACGGTGTTCGGCACCGTGCTGCCGCGCGTCGACGGCCTGTGGCTGAGCCGTGCCGCGACCGAGATGGTGCTGGCGCACCGGCCGGCCGCGCGCGCGCCGGTGGTCGCCGCGGGCTACGCCGAGCCCAGCCTCGTGTTCCTGCTCGGCACCCCGACCCTGCTGACCGGCGGCGGCGCCGCAGCCGCCTTCCTGGCCGAGCATGTCGATGCCCTCGCGCTGGTCGCCGCCGACCAGGACGCGGCGTTCCGCACCCAGGCGGCTGCCCTCGGTCTCGGCCTCCAGGAGCTCGACCGGCGCATCGGCTACAACTATTCGCGCGGCCGCTGGACCGCGCTGGCGCTCTACCGGCGCGCGCGATGACGATTGACGCGCTCCGGCGCGCCGCCTAATTGGGGCCCGTGACGCTCAAGCTCTATTTGCTGCTGACGGTCGCCGCGGTCGCGCTGTTCCTGGTGTTCCCCAGCGTCGACATCGCGGTCTCGGGCTGGTTCTATCGACCGGGCGCCGGCTGGGAGCCCGGCTACGCCCCGGTGTTGGGCGCGATCCACGCCGGTGTGCCTTATCTGCTCGGTGCCGTCATGCTGGCGGCGCTCGGGCTGTTCATCGGCAACCTGGTGCGCGGCACCGACATGCTGCAGCTGCGGGCGCGCGGTCTCGGCTTCGTCGTGCTGGCGCTGCTGCTCGGTCCCGGTCTGCTCGCCAATGTCGTGCTCAAGGACAATTGGGGCCGGGCGCGGCCGTCGCATCTGGTCGAGTTCGGCGGCAAGAGCGCGTTCACCCCGCCGCTGCTGTTGAGCGACGCCTGCGACCACAACTGCGCGTTCGTCGCCGGCGACGCCGCCGCCGGCTATTTCCTGCTGGCGTTCGCGCTGCTGGCGCGGCGCCGGCGCAAGCTCGCGATCGCGGGCGCGCTCGCGGTCGGCACCGCCCTGGGCGCGGTGCGCGTCATCCAGGGCGGCCACTTCCTGTCCGACGTGGTGTTTGCCGGGCTGTTTGTCGGCGGCCTGATCTGGCTGCTCCATCACCTGATCATGACGCCGGGGGGGCGCGCGGCGGCGACGCGCTGGCGCGCGCGCGCCGGCCGGCTCGCCATCGCCGCGCTGGCGATCGCCGGCCTCGCGGTGATCTCGATGTTCGTGATCGACCGGCCGGTCGCCGCATGGGTCGAGCGGTTCGATCCGACGGTCCGTCAGCTGTTCAGCCAGACCGCGCGTCCGGGCCTGTCGACCGGCTGGCTGATCGGCTCGGCGCTGCTTGCGCTCGGTGGTTTCGCGGTGGCGGGTTGGAGCGCCGACGCGGCGCGCCGGCAGCGCTGGCGCAGCTACGCGCTGGCGCCCCTCCATGTGTTCGCCAGCGTCGCGCTCGCCGGCCTTGCGACCGATCTCGTCAAGACGCTGGTCGGGCGCTTCCGGCCCAAGCTGTTCTTCCGCGACGGCAGCTACGGCTTCGACTTCCTGCACACGCGCGCCGACTATGTGTCGTTCCCGTCGGGGCATGCGACCACGGCGTTCGCGCTGGCCACCGCCTTCACCCTGCTGTGGCCGCGCTACGCCGTGGCCTATTTCCTGGCGGCCGCGGTGATCGGCGCCAGCCGCGTGCTGTCGAACGCCCACTGGGTGAGCGACGTGCTCGCCGGCGCGGTGGTCGGCACCGCGGCGGCGCTCTACGCGCGCGCGGTGTTCGGGGCCAACGGCGTCGCCGTCGCCGACCTGCTGCGCGGCACGGCCGCCTGGCATGCGGCGCCGACCTGGCCAACGCGGCTGGCGCTCGATTCGGCACGGGCGTGCCTGAAACGCGCCAGCCTTAAACGTATCTGGGCGGCCGCGGCATCTTGT
>JACQAI010000479.1 GCA_016195115.1 Pseudomonadota bacterium | reverse complement strand
CGCTCCAACCGTCGCGTCGCAAATTCCTCGCCGGTGCCGGCGCGCTCGCCGCCGCATCCGCCCTGCCGAAGACAGCCCGCGCCCAGGGCGCGAAGCTGCAGCTCGGCGTCCTGACGCCGCTGACCGGCGCCGGCGGCTTCGACGGACCGCGCATGCTCAAGGCCATGCAGGTGGTCGCCGACGAGGTCAACCAGGCCGGCGGGCTGCTCGGCCGCCAGATCGAGTTCGTCGTCGAGGACGACCAGACCAACCCCGAAGCCGCGGTGCGCGCCGCGCGCAAGCTGATCGACGTCAGCAAGGTGCCGGCGATCATGGGTACCTGGGCGTCGGCCGTGACCTCGGCGGTGGCGCCGCTGTGCTGGGAGAGCAAGACCTTCCTGACCACGGTGTCGGGCGCCGACTCGATCACCCTGTTGCCGCACCAGGGCTACCTGATCCGCACCCAGCCGAACACCTACATGCAGGGCGGCAAGCACGCCGAGTTCATCGCCGCGCTCGGCATCAAGCGTGTGTTCTGCATGTCGATCCAGGCGCCGTTCTCGATCCCGATCCAGAACCGGCTGACCGAGGTCTTGAAGCAGAAGGGCTCCGAGCTGGTCGGCGGCCTGATCTACGACAAGGACAAGACGACCTACCGCTCCGAGGTCGACCAGGCACTGCGCGGCAACCCCGATCTCGTCTACCTCAACGGCTACGCGCCGGACGTCACGATCCTGCTGCGCGACCTCTACCGCGCCGGCTACAACGGCCCGCGCTTCGCCCAGTCCTACGCGGTGACCAGCAAGGTCCTGGAGTCGCTGCCACCGGAAGTCGCCGACAACATCTACTCGGTGCAGCCGTCGGCCGACATCGACTCGCCGGCGTACGGGCTGGCCGCCAAGCGCATCGGCATCGCCGAGCCGGATTCCTACGAGGCCCAGGCGACCGACTGGATCAGCCTGGTCGTGCTGGCGATCGCCAAGGCCAAGGAAGCGACCGGCACCGGTATGCGCGACAGCGTGCGCAAGATCTCGCAGGGGGCCGGCAAGAAGGTCTACAGCGCGGTCGAGGGCCTGAAGGTGCTGGCCGCCGGCGGCGAGATCAACTACGAGGGCGCCAGCGGGCCGTGCGACTTCACCGACATCGGCGACATCCTCGACTGCAAGTTCCGCTACCACAAGATCGACAAGGGAAAGTCGAGCTTCCTCAAAGTCGTGTGATGGGCGGCCTCGCCGACCATATCGCGCAGCTCGTGGTCAACGGGGCGATGACCGGCGCCATTCTGGCGGTGCCGGCCATCGGCCTGACCTTGATCCATGCCGTGCTGCGCTTCCCCAACTTTGCGATCGCCGCGCATGCCACCGTCGGCGCTTTCGCGGGCTACGTCGCCAATGTCGCGCTCGGCCTGCCGATCCTGCCCGCGGTACTGCTCGCGTTCCTGGTCGCCGGCGTGGTCGGCGTCGCGACCGACGAGGTGGTGCTGAAGCCGTTCCGGCCGCGCGGCTCGATCACCACCGCGATCGCCTCGGTGGCGCTGACCATCGCGCTCGAGAACGTCATTCGCTTCGGCTTCGGCAACGAGCTGCGCGGCTACGATCTCCCGATCGAGCGCGATTGGCGCCTCGGCACCATCCGGATCGGCCCGCAGCAGGTCGAGAACCTCGCCATCGCGGCGGCCGCGGTGGCGGCGCTGTTCGCCTTCCTCGCCTTCACGCGCACCGGCAAGGCGATGCGCGCGGTCGCCGACAACCCGATGCTCGCCAGCATCAAGAGCATCGACGCCGATATGGTCGGCCGGTTGGTCAGCTTCGTCGGCATGGGGTTGGCGGGGCTCGGCGGCATGCTGATCGGCCTCGACACCACGATCGACCCGCTGACCGGCTTCCGCGCCGTGCTGTCGGTGTTCGCCGCCGCCGTGGTCGGCGGCCTCGGCAGCATCCCGGGCGCGGTGATCGGCGCGCTGACCGTCGGCATCGGCGAGGAGCTGTGTCTCCTGGTCCTCAAGCCGGAGTATCGCAGCGCCGTCGGCTTCACCGCGATCCTGCTGGTCCTGACCCTGCGGCCGCGCGGCATCCTGGGCCAACGGGCCTACTGAGCGCGCGCGATGGAAAACTACCTGATCGCGATGGCCGTGACGGGCTGCCTCTACGCCCTGATGTCGCTCGGCGTCAACATGACCTGGGGCCTCGCCGGCATGGTCAATCTCGGCCTGATCGGCTTCTTCGCGGTCGGCGCCTACATCTCGGCGCTGCTGACCCTGAAGCTCGGCCTGCCGATCGTGGTCGGCATCGCGGCCGGCGCGCTGGCGGCGGCGCTGACCGGCAGCGCCGTGGCGCTGATCACGGCACGGCTGCGCGGCGACTATCTCGCGATCGTCACGCTCGGCTTCGCCGAGACCATCCGGATCGCCGCGAGCAACGAGATCTGGCTGACCAACGGCACCGACGGCCTGTCGGGCATCCCCGGGCCATGGCGCGGCACCATCAGCCCGGAGATGTACAACCTCTTGTTCCTCGCCATCGTCGCGCCGGTCGTCGCCATCACCTACTGGCTGGCCGAGCGGCTGACGCGCGCGCCGTTCGGCCGCGTGCTGCGCGCCATCCGCGACGACGAGCCGCTGGTCGCCGCGGCCGGAAAATCGGCGATCGCCTTCAAGGTCAAGGCGTTCGCGCTGAGCTCGGCGGCGCTCGGGGTCGCCGGCGCGCTCTACGGCCACTACACCTCGTACATCGCGCCCGAGATCTTCGTGCCGCTGCTGACGCTCTACATCAAGCTCGCTTTGCTGACCGGCGGCCGCGCCAACAATCTCGGCGCCGTGGTCGGCGGCTTCTTCGTCGTGTTCCTGCTCGAATCGGCGCGCTTCGTCATCCCGCTGGTGCCCGGCCTCAGCGCCGTCCAGGGCGCCGCGCTGCGCGAGTTCATCATCGCGGCATTGCTGATCGTCATCCTCCGCCTGCGCCCCAACGGCCTGTTTCCCGAACCGCGCCTGGTCGTGCCCGTACCGCCCCAAGGAAGGTCTTAGCGCGGAGGACGCGGAGGATGCGCAGGGGGCGCCGAGGAAAGGAATTGGGCGCGTAGCGCACACTCATTCCCTGCGTCCTCCGCGCATCCTCCGCGTCCTCTGCGCTAGAATCTTTACGTAGAGGGTCAGATCGGGTCGAGGCCGACGGACAGGCCGCCGCAGACGTTGAGGGTCTGGCCGGTGACGAAGCCGGCGTCGTCGGACAGCAGGTATTCGACCGCGGCGGCGATCTCCTGGGGCTCGCCCATGCGGCCGACCGGGATCGAGGCGAGCAGCGCTTTCACCGCGGGGCTGGTCATGTCGTTGTTGTTGCGGAAGCCGTCGGTCGCAATCGGACCGGGCGCGACGCAGTTGACCGTGATGCCGTCGCGCGCCAGCTCGAGCGCCCAGGTGCGCGTCAGCCCGACCACCGCGGCCTTGGCGGCGCCGTAGCCGCCGCGGCCGCTGCGCCCGTACATCGCCCGGCTGCCGAGATTGACGATGCGGCCGCGCTGCTTGGCGCGCATCCCCGGCAGGCAAGCCTGCGCGCATTGCGTCACGGCGCGGACGTTGACGCTGATCAGCCGGTCGAGGTCGTCGAGGGTCAGCTGCTCGAGCCGCGCGGTCGACACCAGGCCGGCGTTGTTGACCAGGTTGTCGATGGCATGGCGCTTCGTGATGTCGGCGAGCGAGGCGGCGGTCGCTTTGGGATCGGCTAAATCGAGGGCGTAGAACGTGCCGCGCAGCTCGTACGGCGGCGGGTTGCGCGCGACGCCGACGATGGTGTGACCGGCGGCGCCGAGCCGCTCGGCGATCGCGCGCCCGATGCCGCGGCTGACGCCGGTCACCAGGGTGACGGGACCCGCCATCGTCAGACCGTCGCGACCGGCGTCGCCGGCGAGCCGACCGCGCCCGGCAAGTTCAAGGGTGGCGCGGTCAGCAGGAAGCGGCTGCGCTTGTTCTGGCGCAACCAGGTTGCCAGCGGGCTCAAGTGCCACAGCTCGCCGAGATTGACGCCGAGCTTGAACAGGCAGTGCTCGTGCAGCGGCAGCGCCGCGTGGCTACCGGTGCCCGGTGCTGACGGCACGGTCTCGACACCGTAGTTGTCGGCGATCAGCACCGAGCATTTCACGGTGGTGATCCACTCGAGCAGCTTGGGATCGCGGCCGTTCAAGGTCGGACAGGAATTGTGCACCTTGTGCTCGTCGGGCTGCTTGCGCATCTCGAGCAGCATCTCGGCGAAGCCGGTATGTAGGCACACCATGTCGCCGGTCTGGATCTCGACCTTGTCCTTGTCGATGACGCGCATGAGGTCGTCGTAGCCGACCGCCTTGGCCTTGCGGCCGAAATGGGCGTGCAGGTCGATCATGACACCGCGGCCCTGCAGGCACGCCGTGGCCATGTTCTCGACGCCGAGCGCGTTGGCGTTGACACCCTCGAAGCGTGCCCACGGCTCGACGCCGGGCTTGGGCTCGGCACCGACCACGTGCTCGCCGCCGCGATAGCCGTTGTAGTAGACGATCTCCGGCCTGCCGTCGCCGTCGGCGTCGAACACCGAGCCGACGTGGGCGAGGCTGTCCCACTGGGTCGAGTACTGCAGGGTCATGAGCACGACGTCGTCGCACACGACGTCGGTCCAGTTCGGATTGTCCTGGTTGAAGGCATAGTTGAAGTTGGCGCGGTCGTTGCGCACGGTCGCGAACTTCCGGGGCGGCAGGCGTCGCGGGTTGAGCGCGTTGCCGCCCGGATAGTCGAGCGGCAGGCTCAAGCAGAAGGTCAGGCCGGCCTTGGCCTCGGCTGTAGCGGCGCGCACCCGCTCAGGCGTGATGAGGTTGAGGCGGCCGCGCTGATCGTCCTCGCCGTAGTCGCCCCAGGTCGAGCCCTCGGGGCGATTGACCCAGCGTTTCGCCATGCTCGCCTCCGCTCAGCGCTTGAGCGGCGGCAGGCCCGGCTCGACGCCGGCCGGTAGTGGGATCTGCGAAACATTGAGGACCATCGAGATCAGGGTGTAGTAGCCGCAGATGCCGATCAGATCCATGGCGCCCTTGTGGCCGAATTTCGCCACGACGGCGTCGAAGCTCTTGTCGCTGACGCCGTGGTCGCGGTGCAGCTCGGCGCAGAAATCGTAGATCGCGGTCAGCTCGGCCGACATGCCGCTCGGGCGCTCGCCGCGTGCGATCTGGTCGGCGATCTTGACGTCGAGCCCGGCCTCGAGCGCGAGCTTGCGATGCGCGTGCCACTCGTATTGCGCGGTCCAGAAGCGCGCGGTGATCAGGATCGCGAACTCGTTGAGCGCGTTCGACAGCGAGCTCTTATAGCGCAGGTGCGCGCCGGCTGCCTGCACCGGATCGGCCAGGCCCGGGCTGTAGAGCAGCGGCAGGAACGGTCCGCGCACGCTGCCGCGGGGGCCTGCCGCGATATTGGCCGCGACCTTCTTCTGCTCGGCGTCCCACTGCTCGGGCTTCAATTCCGGAAAACGCGCCATGGCGGACCTCCCTGTTGCATCACGGATCGCGCGGTATCCTGACTCGCGGGGCGCCGGCGCGCTAGACTGTCGCGCGGCAGGGGCGAGAGCCCCGCGAGCGCCAAAAAAGTCTTGCGCGGCGGGTGCTGCACCGCGCGACGTCGTGAGGGGCGCTCGCGGGGGCCACGCCCCCTGCCGCGCGGAGGACCAAAATGGCCCAGATCAGCTATCTGACCCGCATTCAGTTCGACTTCGGCGCGCTCACGCTGCTGCCCGGCGAGCTGGCGGGGATCAGCATCATGCGGCCGCTGATCGTGGCGGACAAAGGCGTGGTCGCCGCCGGGCTGGTCGAGCGCGCGCGCGCCACCCTGCCGGCCGACATGAGCGCGCCGGTCTATGACGGTACGCCGGAGAACCCCACCGAGGCCGCGGTGCTCGACGCCCTCAAGCTGTTCCGTGAGCATGGCTGCGACGGCCTGATCGGGCTCGGCGGCGGCTCGGCGCTCGACCTCGCCAAGGCGGTGCGCCTGCTCGCCACCCATCCGGGTCCGCTCGCGCAATACGCGATGATCGAGGGCGGCGTTGCGCGCATCGGCCCCAACCTGGCGCCGATGATCGCGCTGCCGACCACGGCGGGCACCGGCAGCGAGGTCGGCCGCGGCGCGCTGATCACCTTGGCCGACGGTCGCAAGCTCGGCGTGGTCAGCCCGCATCTCATCCCCGACGTCGCGATCTGCGATCCCGAGCTGACCTTGGGTCTGCCCCGCATGGTCACCGCCGGCACCGGCATGGACGCGATCGCGCACTGCATCGAGACGTTCTGCTCGCCGGTCGTCAATCCGCCGGCCGAGGCGATCGCGCTCGACGGCCTCGCCCGCGCCCGCCGGCATATCGAACGCGCGGTTGCCGACGGCAGCGACCGCGAGGCGCGCTGGCACATGATGATGGCCGCGATGGAAGGCGCCATGGCGTTCCAGAAGGGCCTCGGCGCGGTCCACGCCATGTCGCACCCGCTCGGCGGCATCCAGTCGCCACGGCTGCATCACGGCACGCTCAACGCCGTGGTGCTGCCGGCGGTGCTGCGCTTCAACCGCGACCATCTGGGCGACAAGCCGGCGCGCATGGCCCAGGCGATGGGCTTGGCCGCCGGCGGCGACGTCGCCGACGCGATCGCCGCGCTCAACGCGCGGCTCGGCCTGCCGGCCGGCTTGCGCGCGATGGGCGTCACACAAGATATCCTGCCCGCGATGGCCGAGCAGGCGGTCAAGGATCACTGCAACGGCACCAACCCAAGGCCCGCGGCGGTCGCCGACTATCTGGCGCTGTTCCAGGCGGCGATGGGCTGAGGCTACGCCGATGAGCGCCGAGGCCGGCGGTGCGCCGTCCGTCGCCGCACGATGGTCGGACGATACGCGTGGCGGCTTGCTCATGTTCATGAGCGGGCTGCTGTTCGCCGCGGTGTCGGCGGCGATCAAGGAGCTGGCGGCCGATCTCCCGTTCGTGGTGATCGCGGTGCTGCGCAACGTCGTCGGGCTGGTGTGCTTCGTGCCGATGATCTGGCGCAGCGGCGTCGTCACGCTGCGCACCGAGCGCTACTTCAGCCACTTCTGGCGCGGCGCATACGGCTACATCTCGTTCCTCGGCTTCATCTACGTGCTGCCCCTCCTCACCTTGGCGGATGTGATCGCGCTGTCGTTCACGACGCCGCTGTGGTCGATCCTGCTGTCGGTGCTGTTCATCGGCGAGCGCATTCCGGCGAGCCGCTGGCTCGCGGTCGCGACCGGCTTCGGCGGCGTGCTGCTGATCGCCAAGCCGACCACCGCGGTCGGCTGGGCGACCGCGATCGCGCTCGCCAGCGCGCTGCTCGCCAGCCTCGCGATGCTCAAGGTCAAGCAGCTGTCGCGCACCGAGCCGCCCAACCGCATCGCGTTCTACTTCATGCTCAATGGCCTGGTGATCGGCCTGCCCCTGGCGCTGCCGGCCTGGCAGATGCCCGACGGCCGCCAGTGGCTGCTGCTCGCGTTGACCGGCGGCCTGTCGTTCTTCAGTCAACTGTGCCTGACGCGCGCCTACGCGATCGGCACGTTCAGCAAGATG
>JACQAI010000478.1 GCA_016195115.1 Pseudomonadota bacterium | reverse complement strand
GGATCGCGGGAACCTGATCGATCTGATCATGGACCTGGCGCTCAAGGTCCTCGGCGCGGAGCGCGGCTTCCTGATGCTGAGGGAGGCCGACGGCTCGGGCCTCAGGCTGGGCGCGCACAGGAACATGGGCGACGAGATCTCGCAGGCCGGAGCGCCCACGATCTCGATCGGCATCGCGCGTCAGGTCGCCAAGCACAACGTCACGATCAACAACCTGCTGCCCGGGCCGTTCGACACCGACCGGCTGCGCGGCACCATCGCGAGCGTCGCCAAGCAGAGCGGCAAGCCCCTCGAGGCGATCGCCGAGGAACGCCGGGCGGCCGTGCCGGCGGGACGCTTCGGCACGACCGAGGAGTTCGGCGACGCCTGCGTGTTCCTGTGCTCGGGGTCGGCCGGCTTCATCGTCGGCCACAACCTGCTGATGGACGGCGGCATGTTCAACGGCACGATGTAGCGGTCCGACGCGGCGCAGGCGGCCCCCTCGGCGGCGGCCGGCATTCCATGGACGTTCCTGGGCTCAGGGCCGCCAAAATGCCGGAAGCGGGCGGCGGCAGACGCTTCGCGCGGTCACGGAACTGACACGCGGGGCGCCTATATGGTATAGCCGTGGGAGCCCGTTCATCATGAAACGACAGCCGCGTCAGAGCCCGGAACCCGCCATGTCGCCCGCCCAGTTGGCCGAAGTCGTCAGCGTCAGCCGGTCATCGCCCCAACGCTTCATCAACCGCGAATTGTCGTGGCTGGCCTTCAACATGCGGGTGTTGGAGGAGGCCGCCAACCCCAACCATCCGGTGCTCGAGCGGCTGCGCTTCCTGTCGATCTCGGATTCGAACCTCGACGAGTTCTTCATGGTGCGGGTCGCGGGCTTGAAGGGCCAGATCGGCGCCGGCGTGATCACGCTCAGCCAGGACGGTTTGACACCCGCCCAACAGCTCGACGGGGTGCGCGCGCTGGCGCGCGAGCTGGTCGAGCTGCAGGAGGCCTGCTGGCGCACGTTGCGCGCCGAGCTGGCCGGCGCCGGCGTGTCCCTGGTCGACGCCAAGGACGTCACCCAAGACGAGCGCACCTGGCTGGCGACCTATTTCCTCGAGCAGGTCTTCCCGGTCGTGACGCCGCTCGCGATCGACCCGGCGCATCCGTTCCCCTTCATCCCCAACGGCGGCTTCACGCTGGTCCTGCAGCTGCTGCGCCCGAGCGACGGCAAGGCGCTGCGTGCCCTGTTGCCGCTGCCCAGCCAGATCGCGCGCTTCATCCGGCTGCCCGGCGACACCGTGCGCTTCGTGCTGATCGAGGAGATGATCGGCCTGTTCCTCGACCGGCTATTCCCGGGCTTCGACGTCATCGGCGCCGGCCAGTTCCGCATCAACCGAGACAGCGAGATGGAGATCGCCGAGGAGGCCGAGGATCTCGTGATGCTGTTCGAGTCGGCGCTCAAGCGTCGGCGCCGCGGCACCGTGATCCGCCTGACCATCAACGCCGATCTGCCCGACGATCTGCGCGAGTTCGTGCTCGACGAGCTCCAGGTTGCGCCGGAGGACGTCTATCCGGTCTCCGGCATCATCGGCCTGGCCGACGCCAAGGAGATGATCATCGACGCCAAGCCCGAGCTGGCGTTCGTGCCCTACAACGCGCGCTTCCCCGAGCGCATCCGGGACTTTGGCGGCGACTGCTTCGCGGCGATCCGCCAGAAGGACATCATCGTCCATCATCCCTACGAGAGCTTCGACGTGGTGGTGCAGTTCCTGCGCCAGGCCGCGCGCGATCCGGCCGTGATCGCGATCAAGCAGACGCTCTACCGCACCTCGGACGACAGCCCGATCGTGCGCGCGCTGGTCGAGGCCGCCGAAGCCGGCAAGTCGGTCACCGCGCTGGTCGAGCTCAAGGCGCGGTTCGACGAGGAGGCCAACATCCGGTGGGCGCGCGATCTGGAGCGCGCGGGCGCGCAGGTGGTCTACGGCTTCATCGACCTCAAAACCCACGCCAAGGTGTCGCTGGTGGTGCGGCGCGAGTCCGGCAGCCTGCGCTCCTACGTGCATTTCGGCACTGGCAACTACCATCCGGTCACCGCCAAGATCTATACCGACCTGTCGTTCTTCACGACCGATCCGGCGCTGTGCCGCGACGCCGCGCGGCTGTTCAATTTCATGACCGGCTATGCCAACCCCGAGACGCTCGAGAAGGTCGCGATCGCGCCGCTGACGATGCGCTCGAGTTTGCTGCGCCACATCCAGGCCGAGATCGCTCATGCTGAAGCCGGCCGGCCGGCGGGCATCTGGGCCAAGATGAACGCCGTGGTCGATCCGGAGATCATCGACGCGCTCTATCGCGCGAGCCAGGCCGGCGTGACGATCGAGCTGGTGGTGCGCGGCATCTGCTGCCTCAGGCCCGGCGTGCCCGGCCTGTCGGACAATATCCGGGTCAAGTCGATCGTCGGGCGCTTCCTCGAGCATTCGCGCATCGTGTGCTTCGGCAACGGCCAGAAGCTGCCGTCGCGCCACGCCAAGGTGTTTGTCTCCTCGGCCGACTGGATGCCGCGCAACCTCGACTGGCGCGTTGAAACCTTGATCCCGATCGAGAACCCGACCGTGCACCAGCAGGTGCTCGAGCAGATCATGGTAACCAATCTGAAAGATCAGGCGGAGAGCTGGACCTTGCAGGCCGACGGCCGCTATGTGCGCGATCCGGCGTACCGGGACGGCTTCAGCGCGCACAATTTCTTCATGACCAATCCCAGCCTGTCCGGACGGGGCAGCGCGCTGAAGAAGACCGCGGCACCGCGTGCCCGCCAGGCTGGTTAAGCCCCCGCGGCGCGCTCCGCGTCGAGCGCGTCCGGCTGCGCCCGGACGCCGGGCGGTCATTGACATCGGCTCCAACTCGATCCGCCTGGTGGTCTATCAGGACGGCGGTCGCGCGCCGCTCCAGCTGTTCAACGAGAAGGTGTTGTGTGGTCTCGGCCGCGGGCTCGCCGCGACCGGGGAGCTCCCGGCCGAGGGCGTCGGCATGGCGCTCGCCAACCTGGCGCGGTTCAAGTCGCTGGTGACCGCGATGGGCGCCAAGTCGGTCGAGGTCGTGGCGACCGCCGCGGTGCGCGACGCCCGCAACGGCGCGGCCTTCGTGACCGACATCGCGCGCCGCACCGGCTTCAGGGCGCGCATCCTGAGCGGCGCCGACGAGGCGCGGCTGTCCGCGCTCGGGGTCGTCTCGGGTATCCCCGACGCATTCGGCGTGATGGGCGACCTCGGCGGCGGCAGCCTCGAACTGGTCGAGGTCGAAGGCGGCAAGCTCGGGCGCCATGCGACCTTGCCGCTCGGGCCGCTGCGGCTGATGGAACTGTCCGACGGCAACCTGCGTCGCGGCCGCGCCATCGTCGAGCGCCACCTCGCGAACCTGACGTGGCTGCGCCATCTCAAGGGGCGGAGCTTCTACGCGGTCGGCGGCGCCTGGCGCATGTTGGCGCGAATCCTGATGGACCATCAGCACTACCCGCTGCACATCATCCACAACTATCGGGTCAGCGCTTCCGACGCCAAGCTGTTCCTGGAGCGCTTCGAGAAGCTCGGGCGCGAGGATCTGAAGAAGCTCCCCTATGTGTCGCGGCGGCGCGGCGACACGCTGCCGTGGGCGGCGTTGGTGATGAACCGCCTGTTCGAGATCGCGCCGCCGCGGCACCTGATCTTCTCGGCGTTCGGCCTGCGTGAAGGCTGCCTGTTCGACCAGCTGTCGGCGCGCGAGCAGGCGCAGGATCCGCTGATTGCCGGCTGCATGGCGACCGCCCAGGAAGGCCGCTTCGCGTCGTCGACCGAGGAGCTGTTCGCCTTCATTGCGCCGCTGACGCGCAACGCCTTGCCGCCGGCGCGCCTGGTGCGCGCGGCCTGCCTGCTGTCGGACATCGCCTGGACCGACCATCCCGACTATCGCGCCGAGCACGGCTTCCATCGCGTCCTGACCCTGCCGCTGGTCGGCGTCGATCACGCCGGACGCGCGTTCCTGGCGGTCGCGATCGCGGCGCGCTACGGCGGTGACGTGCACGGCGACCTGGTCGACACCGCCCGCGCGTTGCTTGAGCCGGCGGCGTTGCGCGCCGCCCAAGTCGTGGGTCTCGCGCTCAGGCTCGGCTTCACGCTGTCGGGCGGCGCGCCGGGCGTGCTCGCCGATTGTGGGCTGCGATTGCACGACGACGCCGTCGTGCTGACCTTGCCGGCGTCGGGCTCGGTGGTGATCGGCGATGCCGTGCTGCGCCGGCTCGACGCCCTGGCGCGCGGCCTCGGCTTCGCGCCCCAGATCGTCTGCGACGAGGCGGTCGCGGCGGCCGAATAGCCGGCCTCAGGACTCCAGGCGAACCACGCGGATGCCGTCCCGAGCCGCGGTCAGGGCCAGGCGGCCTTGCTTCAAGGCCAGCGCATCGGCGCCGAACACCTCGCGGCGCCAGCCCTGCAGCGCCGGCACCGGCGCCTCGTCCGAGCACGCGATGGCCTCGAGATCGGCGGTGTTGGCGACCAGCTTCTGGGCGACGTGGTGGGCCTCGCAGCGGAGCTTGAGGAGGACCTTCAGGAGGTCGATCAGCGGCCCGCGGCCCGGTGGCACCTCGGGCCGGTCGACCAGCGTCGGCGCCGCCTCGGGCGGCCGCGCGAGGCCGCGCGCGACCGCCGCCAGCAGGCCCTCGCCGACCACCCCTTCGGCGGTGCCGCGGCTCATCCCCCGGGTGCGCGATAGCTCGGCAACCGAGTCCGGCGCCTGCGCCGCGATCTCGAGCAGGGCTTCGTCGCGCACCAGGCGGTTGCGGGGCAGGTTGCGGCGTTGCGCCTCGGTCTCGCGCCACGCGGCCACTTCCTTGAGCACGTTGAGGAATTTGGGGCTGCCGCTGCGCGGCTTGAGACGCATCCAGGCGGTCTCGGGATCGAGCCGATAGGTCGCCGGGTCGGTCAGGATCGCCATCTCCTCGTCGACCCAGCGCTCGCGCCCGCTGGCGTGCAGCCGCTTCGACAATTTCTGATAGATCGGCCGCAGGTGGGTGACGTCCCCCAACGCATAGGTGATCTGGCGTTCCGACAGCGGCCGCTTCGCCCAATCCGTGAACCGGAAGGATTTGTCGATCCGCGCCCCGGCCAGGCGCGCCGCCAGGGTCTCGTAGCTGACCGAGTCGCCGAAGCCGCACACCATCGCGGCCACCTGGCTGTCGAACAGCGGCGTCGGCAGCCGCCCCATGAGCTGGAAGAAGATCTCGAGATCCTGGCGCGCGGCGTGGAAAACCTTGAGGACTTGCGGGTTGGCCAAGAGCTCGAGCAGCGGTGCCAAGTCGATCCCGTCGGCCATCGGGTCGATCCCGGCGGCCTCGTCGGTGCCGGCGACCTGGACCAGGCACAGGTCCGGCCAATAGGTCCGGTCGCGCATGAACTCGGTGTCGACGGTGACGAAAACCTCGCCGCTCAGCCGGTGACAAAGCGCGGCCAGCGCTGCGGAATCGGTGATGACGGTCATCGGTCCGCTATACACGCTTTCGGAGGGTGCCGAAAGCCGGCCAATCGCTTGACAACCCACGGCGATCCGTGCGCTTTTCGCCCTTCCCGAAAACCGGC
Source organism: Pseudomonadota bacterium (assembly GCA_016195115.1). GTDB lineage: Bacteria > Pseudomonadota > Alphaproteobacteria > Elsterales > Elsteraceae > JACQAI01. The sequence goes on along the minus strand of JACQAI010000478.1, from coordinate 5,995 downwards.
GCACGGCGGGTGTGAGGCACCCCGGTACTGACGCGAGGCATCGTCATGCACACCTATCGCACGCATAAATGCGGGGAGCTGAGGCTCGAGCACGCCGGGCAGCCAGCCCGGCTGTCGGGCTGGATGCACCGCAAGCGCGACCACGGCCACCTGCTGTTCGTCGACCTGCGCGATCATTACGGCATCGCGCAGTGCGTGATCGACACCTCGAACGCCAATTTCACGGTGCTCGAGGGCGCGCGGCTCGAGACCGTGGTGACGTGCACCGGCAAGGTGGTCAGGCGCAGCCCCGACACCATCAACGAGCAGCTGCCGACCGGTCAGGTCGAACTCCAGGTCGAGAGCTGCGTTGTCCAGTCCGAGGCCGAGCTGTTGCCGATCCAGGTCAACAGCGACGCCGAGTTCCCGGAGGAGCTGCGCCTGCGCCATCGCTTCCTCGATCTGCGCCGCGAGCGGCTGCACGCCAACATCGTGCTGCGCTCCCAGGTCATCGCGTCGATCCGGCGGCGCATGATCGAGCAGGGCTTCACCGAGTTCCAGACCCCGATCCTGACCTCGAGCTCGCCCGAGGGCGCGCGCGATTACCTGGTGCCGAGCCGCATCCACCCGGGCAAGTTCTACGCGCTGCCCCAGGCGCCCCAGCAGTTCAAGCAGCTCCTGATGGTTGCCGGCTTCGACCGCTACTTCCAGATCGCGCCGTGCTTCCGCGACGAGGATGCACGCGCCGACCGCTCGCCGGGCGAGTTCTACCAGCTCGACTTCGAGATGTCGTTCGTCACGCAGGACGACGTGTTCGCCGCGATCGAGCCGGTGCTCCACGGCGTGTTCGTCGAGTTCCGCGCCGGGCGCGCGGTGTCGCCGGCACCGTTCCGGCGTCTTCCCTACGCCGCGGCGATCGCCAAGTACGGCTCGGACAAGCCCGACCTGCGCAATCCGATCGAAATGGCGAACGTCACCGAGACCTTCCGCGGCTCGGGCTTCAAGATCTTTGCCGGCCAGATCGAGCAGAATCCGGCGGTGCAGGTTTGGGCAATCCCGGCGCCGACCGGTGGCAACCGCGCGTTCTGCGACCGCATGAACAGCTGGGCCCAAGGCGAGGGCCAGCCCGGCCTCGGCTACATCTTCTTCCGCGAGGGCGAGGGCGCGGGCCCCGTCGCGCGCAATCTCGGTCCCGAGCGGACCGAGCAGCTGCGCGCGGCGTTGGGTCTCAAGGACGGCGACGCGGTGTTCTTCGTCTGCGGCGTGCCCAAGGCGTTCACCGCGTTCGCGAGCACCGCGCGGCTGAGGATCGGCCGCGAATTGAACCTGACCAAGGACGGCGGCTTCGAATTTTGTTGGATCACCGATTTTCCGATGTACGAGCTCAACGAGGACACCGGCAAGATCGAGTTCAGCCACAATCCGTTCTCGATGCCGCAGGGCGGCATCGAGGCGCTGACCACGCGCGATCCGCTGACCATTCTCGCCTACCAGTATGACATCGTGTGCAACGGCGTCGAACTGTCGTCGGGTGCGATCCGCAATCACCGGCCGGACATCATGTACAAGGCGTTCGCCATCGCGGGCTATTCCCAGGAGGAGGTCGAGAGCCGGTTCGGCGGCATGCTCAACGCCTTCAAGTTCGGCGCGCCGCCGCACGGCGGCTCGGCGCCCGGGATCGACCGGATCGTCATGCTGCTCGCCGACGAGCCGAACATCCGCGAGGTCGTGGTGTTTCCGATGAACCAGCGCGCCGAGGACCTGCTGATGCAGGCGCCCTCGACGGTCGAGCCCGGCCGGCTCAAGGAGCTGCACATCCGGCTCGACCTGCCGCCGGCCCGCAAGCCGCCGAGCACGTAATCCGCGCTTGGCCCGTTCGTTGCGAGCGTAGGCGCGCGGTGTGAGCCGGTTCACTGTCGAGCAACCCGGTGCCGTGCCATACTGTTGATTAGCCGATAACCGTCAGGTGGCCTTCCAAGCGAGGGCGGAGATTAGGAATGTTTGCGCAACGGCTTAGAGTGGGCGCCGCGGCAGCCGTGATGGCCGTGGCGTTGCCGTGCTCGGCGACCGCGGTCGACGTCGAGCCGCATCGGGCGGTCTACAAGATGACCTTGGAGCGCGCCCAGAGCGCCAGCGGCGTCGTCGGTGCCGGCGGCACGATGCTCTATCAATGGGCCGATTCGTGCGACGGCTGGACGATCGAGCAACGCTACAAGCTGCGTATGCAGTACAGCGAGCAGGACGACGCCGAGCTGTCGATCAGCTTCGTGACCTGGGAGGCCAAGGACGGCCAGCGCTATCGGTTCAACGTGCGCAAGCTGAAGGACGGCGAGACCACCGAGGAGCTGCGCGGCGACGCCCGGACCGGCGCCGGTGGCGCGGGCGAGGCCAAGTTCGCGCGTCCCGAAGCCAGCACGATCGAGCTGCCCGCCGGCACGCTGTTCCCGACCGCCCACACCCTGGCGTTGATCGAGGCGGCCGCCAAGGGCGCGACCTTCCTGTCCAAGCAGGTGTTCGACGGTGGCACCGTGGAGGGGCCGTTCGAGGTCACCGGCGGCATCGGCACCGAGCATCCGGCCGCGGGCGACGCCACGAATCCGCTGCTGCGTAATCGCTGGTGGCCGGTCCGGCTCGCCTTCTTCCCGGCCGACAGCCAGAGCCCGCAGCCCGACTACGAGCTCGGCATGGATCTGCAGGATAACGGCATCGCCCGCGAGCTCATCCTCGACTACGGCAATTTCGTCGTGCGCGCCAAGCTCGAGTCGATCGAGCCGATGCCCAAGCCGCACTGCTGATCGGAGCGGCAGGGGCGCAAGCCCCGCGAGCGACCCAGAAGATGAGCGCGGCGGGTCTCGAGGCTGCTCTGGGTTTTTGTGGCGCTCGCGGGGGCTGCGCCCCCTGCCGCGCTAGTCGTCGTCCGCGTCGTCGACGTCGATCAGACGGCGGGTTGCCGCGACCCGCTTCTCGGCACCGAAGCTGCGTCCCTTGGTGATCGCGTCGGGCCCGAGGCGCTCGCGCAGATCGTCGATCACCCGCTCGACCTTGGCCGGCGCGCCGCGCGCCGGATCGAACAGATCGCCGGGATCGGCGTCGAGCGCGGTCACCAGGCCCTCGCCGCCGACCCCGATCAACCGATAGGCGGTGCCGTCGGTCTCGCGCGCGAGAAGGTGGCGGGCGGTGCGCCACAGCTGGTCGGCGAGCTGGGTCGGAGCGGGCAGGGTGACGCGGCGGGTCAGGATCTCGAAGCGCGCGGTCTTGAGCTTGAGGGTGACGACCGTGGCGGCGCGCTCGGCGCGCTTGAGCCGGCGCGACACCGCCTCGGCGAGCGGCCATAGTTCGCGCTCGAGATCGGCCAGCCCGGTCAAGTCGCTGCCGAACGTCGTTTCGGCCGAGATGCTCTTCATCGGCCGGACCGGCTCGACGGTGCGCTCGTCCTCGCCGTGCGCGAAGCTGGCCAGGCGGCGGCCGATCACGCCGTAGTGCCGCACCAAGGTGGCTTCATCGAGCTGCTGCAGGTCACCGATCGTGGCGATGCCGCGCTGGGCGAGCTTGGCCTTGAGCGCGGCGCCGACGCCCCAGATCAGGCTGACCGGCTTGGGGGCGAGGAAGGTCGTCGCCTCGGCGCGGCCGATCACCGCGAAGCCGCGCGGCTTGTCGAGATCGGAGGCGACCTTGGCGAGGAACTTGTTGTAGCTGAGCCCGATCGACACCGTGATGCCGAGCTCCTCCTGGATGCGGCGCGCCAGCCGGCTGAGCGTGACCGCCGGGCTGGCGTGATGCGCGCGCTCGGTGTTGGTGAGGTCGAGGAACGCCTCGTCGATCGAGATCGGCTCGACCAGCGGCGTCGCCACCCGCATAAGCTCGCGGACCTGGCGGCCGACCGTGCTGTACTTGGTCATGTCGGGCGGCACCACCACGGCATGCGGGCACAGCCGCATCGCCTTGAACATCGGCATGGCCGAGTGGATGCCGTAGGAGCGCGCGATGTAGCAGCACGCCGCGACCACCCCACGCGTGGCGCCGCCGACCACCACCGGCTGGTCGACCAGCTCGGGCCGGTCGCGCTTCTCGACCGCGGCATAGAAGGCATCGCAATCAATGTGCGCGATCGCCAGCTCGTGCAGCTCGGGATGGTGCATGCGCCGGGGCGAGCCGCAGGCCGCGCACCGCCCGAGCCGGCTCGGCGGTGCGACGTCGCCACAATCGCGGCACAAGCCCGGCACGTCGGGATTCACGAAATTTTCCTTGGCAATGAAGCTTCTACGCGACCTACTTTTACTTTACTATCATACGTAATCCTGGCTACGGAAAGTCAGCCGGCCGGGATAGACTGGGCAGCAGGAGCGTCGAACAGCACCGCGACAAAGGCTCGGAGCCAGATGAAGACCGTTTTGATTGTCGAAGACAACGAGCTAAACATGAAGCTCTTTCATGATCTGCTCGAGGCGCGGGGCTACAACATCCTCCAGACGCGCGAGGGCATGGAGGCGTTGCGCCTCGCCCGCCAACACCGGCCCGACCTGATCCTGATGGACATCCAGCTTCCAGAGGTCTCCGGGCTCGAAGTCACCAAGTGGATCAAGGAAGACGACGAGCTCAAATCGATCCCGATCATCGCGGTGACCGCGTTCGCCATGAAGGGGGATGAGGAGAAGATTCGCGAGGGCGGTTGCGAGGCCTACATCGCCAAGCCGATCTCGGTCGCGAACTTCCTCGAGACCGTCCAACGCTTCCTGAGTTGAGTCCCCATGCCGGGACGCGTGCTGGTTGTCGATGACATCCCCTCCAACGTAAAGCTGCTCGAAGCCAAACTGGCCAGCGAGTACTACGACGTCATCGCCGCGGAGAACGGTCACCGCGCGATCGATCTGGCGCGCAAGGAATCGCCCGACCTGATTCTGCTCGATGTCATGATGCCGGGCCTCGACGGCTTCAAGGTCTGCGAGATGCTCAAGTCGGATCCGACGACCGCCCACATCCCGGTCATCATGGTGACGGCGCTGAGCGACGCCGCCGACCGCGTGCGCGGCCTCGAGGCCGGCGCCGACGATTTCCTGTCCAAGCCGGTGCGCGACGTCCCCCTGTATGCGCGCGTCCGTTCGCTGATCCGCCTGAAGCTGTTGATGGACGTCTATCTGGTGCGCGAGGAGACCTCGAGCCGGCTCGGCCTGATGACCCCGCGACCGCTGTTGACCCAGGAGGACGCCACGCGCGGCCGCGTGCTGGTGATCGACGACTCCGACGTCGACGTCGCCAACCTGATCGCCACGCTCGGGCCGGACCATCACCAGATCAGCCGATTGGCTGCGATCGACCAGGGGTTGGCCGCGGCGTCGCGCCAGGAATTCGACCTCCTGATCGTCGCGCTGCAGCTCAAGAGCGGGGACGTGCTGCGCTTCTGCAGCCAGATCCGCAGCCATGTCGCCGATCGCGTGCGCTCGCTGCCAATCCTGCTGCTCGCCGATGACGACGACGACGTCGGACGGGTCGCCAAGGGGCTGGATCTCGGGATCAACGACTACCTCGTGAAGCCGATCGATCCGCAGGAGCTGCTGGCGCGCGTGCGCACCCAGATCCGCCGGCGACGCTATCAGAACCGGCTGCGCGTCAACTACGAGCAGAGCATCGCGCTGGCGTCGACCGATCCATTGACCGGGGTGCACAACCGCCGTTATCTCGATACCCACCTCGACCAGCTGCTGCAGCGCGCGCGCACCAACAACAAGCCGCTGTCGGTGGCGTTCTGCGACATCGATCATTTCAAGAAGCTGAACGACAGCTACGGACATGCCGCGGGCGACGAGGTGCTGGTCGAGTTCACGCGACGACTGATCCGCAACCTGCGCAGCCTCGATCTGGTCGCGCGCATCGGCGGCGAAGAGTTCGTCGTCGTCATGCCCGACACGCCGCCGGAGCGGGCGCGCCGCATCGGCGAGCGGCTGCGCCAGAAGGTCGAGCAGGAGCCCTTCACGGTCAGCGGCGCCAAGCCGATCGCGGTGACGATCAGCGTCGGCGT
>JACQAI010000079.1 GCA_016195115.1 Pseudomonadota bacterium | reverse complement strand
CGCTTCGGCCTCGGCATGGATGACGTGGTGGCCGCGGCCCGGCGCGCGGTTGGCGTGCGCGGCGCCGGCTTCATCAGCACGCCGAACCAGAGCATCACGCTGCACACCGAACCATCGACGCGAGCCGCCGATATCGCCCGCACCATCGTCGCGCGGGGCGACATCGGCGGCATTACCCTCGGCGATGTTGCCGACGTGATCGACGCGCCCAAGCCCGCAGTCGGAGGCGCCGCCATCATGGCGCAACCGGGCGTGATCATGAACATCGACGAGCAATACGGCGCGAATACGCTGGAGGTCACGCGGGCCGTGGAGCGCGCCCTGGACGAGCTTCGGCCGAGTCTTGCGCAGCAAGGCGCGGTACTCCACGAGCGCCTTTTTCGTCCCGCCGATTTCATTACCTTGGCGACGGAAAATTTGCGCTCGTCGCTGATCATCGGTGCGGTCCTGGTGGTCGTCGTTCTCTTTCTCTTCCTATTCGAGCTGAGAACGGCGGCGATCTGCTGCACCGCCATCCCGATTTCGCTGCTCGCTGCCATCATTGTCGCGCAGCTTTACGGCATCACCCTCAACACGATGACCCTCGGTGGCTTGGCGATCGCCTTGGGCGAGGTCGTCGATGATGCGGTTATCGGCGTCGAGAACATCACCCGACGCCTGCGCGAGAACATGCGCCGCGCGCAGCCGCGGCCGGCGGCGCGTGTGATTCTCGAAGCCACGTATGAGGTCCGCAGTGCCGTCGTCTACGCCACTTTCGCGGTGATCTTGGTGTTTCTTCCCGTCGTTACCTTGTCGGGCATCGCCGGCCGCTTCTTTGCGCCGCTCGGCATCACCTACATTCTCGCGGTCTCGGCGTCGCTCGTCGTTGCGCTGACCGCGACGCCGGCTCTTTCGCTGCTGCTCCTGCCGCAGCGAACGCGCGAACGCGAGCCGCCGGTCCTCCGCTGGACCCGGCGCCAGTACGAGGCAGTGCTTCATCGAGTGGTACGCTGGCCGCGGCGCGCGATCGGGGTCGCGCTCCTCTCGACCGTCGGTGGACTCGCTTTGCTGCCGACGTTCGGCGCGACGTTTCTCCCGGACCTGCAGGAAAGCCATTTCATCGTCCATATGAGCGCGATCCCGGGGACGTCGCTCGAGGAGGCGCTGCGAATGGGCGCGCGCATCACGGAAGAGCTGGCGAAGCTGCCGATAGTCCGCTCGGTTGCCCAACGCGCCGGGCGCGCCGAGCTCGCCGCGGCCGGCGACACTCATGGACCCCACCAGAGCGAGTTCGAGGTCGATCTCCAGCCCGTGTCGGCGGACGCCGCGGCTCGGGCGAAGGCCGACCTTCTCGAGGCGCTGGCGGATTTTCCCGGGGTCAATATTTCGGCCAACACGTTTCTCGCCGAGCGCGTCAACGAGACCTTTTCCGGCTATACGACACCGGTGGCCGTCAACGTTTTTGGCAACGACCTCGGAGCCATCGAGGACACCGCCCAGAATATCGCAGGCGTGCTGCGCGGCGTAAGCGGGGTTGCGTCTGTAGAGGTGCAATCGCCCTCGAGCCTGCCGCAACTGACCATCAGGCTGCGCCCCACGGAACTGCTGCGCTGGGGCCTGGACCCGCTGCAGGTAATCGATGTGATCCATGCCGCGTATCAGGGCGATGTCGTGGGGCAAATTCATGAAGGGGATCGGGTTTTCGACGTCTTGGTCACGCTTGCAGCCGCGCGCGAGGCCGGCGTCGCCGGCGTGGGCAAGTTGCCGATCCACGCCCGCGATGGTGCCTACATCACGTTGGACCAGGTCGCGGAGGTGCGCGAGACGACGGGCCGCTACGAAATCCAGCATCAGGGCGGGCGGCGTCTCCAATCGGTCACCTTGGATGTCGAAGGCCGCGATCTCGCCGCGGTCGTCGCCGACGCGCGCCGCCAAATCGACGCGAAAATCACCCTGCCGGAAGGCATTTATGTGGAATTTCGCGGCGCCGCCGAGGCCCAGGCGACGGCCCAGCGCGATCTCATCCTCAAATCGATAGCCGCGGGCGTCGGCATCGTGCTGCTGCTGTCGGTCGTCACCCGCAACTGGCGCAATCTCTTGCTCACCATGGCGAACCTGCCGTTCGCTCTGGTGGGCGGCGTCCTTGCCGTATTGCTGTCGGGCGGCCTGCTGTCCCTGGGCACGCTCGTCGGGTTCGTCACGTTGTTCGGCATCACGCTGCGCAACGCGATGATGATGATCTCGCACTACGAGCATCTGGTCGACGTCGAGGGCCTGCGATGGTCTGCTGAGACCGCGGTGCGCGGCGCGGCCGACCGGCTCGCTGCCGTGCTGATGACCTCGCTCGTCACCGGCCTCGGTCTTTTTCCGCTTGCCATCGGCATGCAGGCGCCGGGCCGCGAGATCGAGGGGCCGATGGCGCTGGTGATCCTCGGCGGCCTCGTCACCTCAACCGTGCTCAATCTCTTGATCCTGCCGGTGCTTGCGGCACGGTATGGAAGGTTCGAGGCCGTGTCCAAGGAGCAAAGCGCGCTTGGCCTGAGCTGAGGAATGCAAGAAGGGGAACGCCATGGGCGCAACCGGCTGCAAGCGTTCGATGAGTCGAGATTGCGCGAGACGCATCGAGAGCCCTGGGACTTCCGCCGCCGTCCGCGCTTTCGCAGCCCGCTCATGACGGTGTTGTCGCAGGTTCGAGCCCTGCCGGGCCCACCATTTCACCAAGGACGGCAGTGTGAACCAAGTTTTGATGCTTTGAGACGCGGCACTATCGGCGGCAGCTGCGTTGGCCATCTCGCACTACGAGCATCTGGTCGACGTCGAGGGCCTGCGATGGTCTGCTGAGACCGCGGTGCGCGGCGCGGCCGACCGGCTCGCTGCCGTGCGTTGCTTGCCACGCGCAGGGACCTGAAGTCGGTTCGCGCGTAATTGCTCTCTGCCCAGGTCGCACGACCCGGTGGTCGACGCCCCAGTTTCAAACTGCAAGCGCTGGCGCGCGCGCCGGCCCTCGGGCATATCACCCCGGTTGGCGCCGAGCCCCGGTCGACGACGGCGCCAGCGCCTCAGTCCTCGTAGTCGTGGTGGCGCACCCAGGCCAGGCGTGGGGACCGCTCTCGTCGCAGGCCCCACTCAGGTGCCCCCTTCCTCGAGCGCCGATCGAACGAACGCGGCGGGATTCGCACAGAATTCGTGGACCAGTCTGAAATGTTCCGTCTGTTCGAGCCGAATCGGGTCGAGGCCGGCGTTTGACAGCAGGAGGAGCTGCGCGCCGGGGTAGGCCATGAGCACCGGGGAATGCGTCGCCATGATCACCTGGCACACGCCGCGCTGCTCCATGCGCCGCAAGAGCCGCAGGAACAGGATTTGCCGGGACGGCGACAGCGCCGATTCCGGCTCATCGAAAATGAAGATCCCCTGACGGTCGCAGCGCTCCTCGAAAAAGCGCAGGAAGCCTTCGCCGTGCGAATGCGACAAGAAATCTGGCGGTGTCTCGAAGGATTCGACGGCCGCGCGATCGAGATAGCGTGCGACGGCAAAGAAGCTCTCCGCCTTGAAAAACCAGCCGTTGGAAATCTTTGGCAGCCAGCTCGCGCGGAGCGCCGTCGCCAGGCGGCCACCCGTAAGCTCGATCGCACCGGAATGATCGACTGGCCGGTAGCCCTTGCCGCCTCCGGCATCGTCGTATCCCGCCAGCGCGGCGATCCCTTCGAGCAGGGTGGACTTCCCCGTGCCGTTCTCCCCCACGATGATCGTGATCGGCCGCTCGAAGACGAGCGCGAAGTCGCTGCGGAACAGCGGCAAGCAGAAGGGGTACGCGCTGGCGTCCGTCACTCCGGCCTTGTCCAGCCAAACGCGCTTGAGATAGGGCGCGGGAAGATTGATCGGCCGCTTTCGTCGGCGCATCGAAATGTGCGCTAACGCCGCCCGCGCCGTGCGGTGCGCACGCGCGCCGCTGGCGGGCTGAGGTCGTGGCCTTGCAGAGCGAGCACGCGCGCCGTGTCGAAGTACTCGGTGAATTCGACGATCTTGCCGTTCTTGAGTCGCACGACGTCGACCAGCTCGACGGTCATCACGGCGCCGGAGGTGCGGTGCTTGAGGCGGCCGCCCGAGACGCCGATCACGCGGTCGCCGGCGGCGATCACCTCGCGCGCCGCGAAGGTCTGCCAGTCGTAGTCCTCGGCAATCTGGGTGATCACGCGTTGGACCGCCGCCTTGCCGCGCTTCGGTCCGGCGAAGCGGAACTGGGCGCGCGGTGCGGCGATGCAAAACTGCACGGCCGGGCTCAACAGATCGAAGAACGGCTGCGGATTCTTGCGGCCGTACGCGGCGTACATCGCCCGCATCGCGGCGACGTTGCGCGCGGTCGTAGCGGGGTCGGCGGCGGTCGGTCGGGCTTGCTTCGCCATGGT
>JACQAI010000487.1 GCA_016195115.1 Pseudomonadota bacterium | reverse complement strand
GGCAGCGCTCGACCAAGGTACCCTCGGCGACGATCCCGACCGGCCGGCCCCGCGGCTTGGGATCGAACCGGTCAAGCAGCATGCGGATCGCCGTCATGTTGCCGTCGCGCGCGGCGTCGATCAGCTTGCGCGCGAAGGTCTCGAAGTCATCGTCTTGCAAGAAAGGCGTCAGGCGGGTCGACCAGTTCTGGCAGCCTTTCGGCTTGCCGACGGGATTGCCCGAGCTGCCGGGGCGGAAGCGGCCGCGCGCGTCGCGGATGTCGGAAACGGCGGGGGATGCGGTCATGGGGAAACCTCCGGTAAAAGTCCGAGGGCACCTATATATGCCATATGGCATTATATTGTCAATGCCGATTCGGAACGGGATCTCCGCGCTCACGATTTCGAACCCACGCTCGGCCTCCCGCTGTCGACGCGACCGTAGCGGCCTCAAAATTGGAGGAAGATTGAAGGACGACGATGGCGCTAACGTGACGTCCGCTGGATAAGCGCGTCGACAAGGGTGTCAAGGATGTCGCGGATCTGCGGTTGAAGCGCGCGTATTTTCCGCGCGATATGCATAGTGACGACGTCTCGTTCCTCATCGGGTCCGACGACGGCGCGGCCGGTCAATCCATCAAAGAAATAGAGCACGGGCACGCCAAGCGCTTTCGCTGCCCGCCACAGCGCCGATGCACTCAGGCGATTCGTCCCGCGCTCGTATTTCTGGACTTGTTGGAAGGTCAATCCGATCAGCGCCGCGAGGTCGGTTTGACTCATGCCGAGTGCGACCCGCCGCTCGCGGACGCGAGCGCCCACATAAACGTCGACAGGATCGGGCCCATCGACATAGCTCCGCCGCCTCCTCCGGCGTCGTGCAGAGGTGCGGGGAAGCGATTTCCTTGCCGGGCGTTTCATGTCGGAATTCTTCGGCCCAGATCAGAGCGGTTCGATGGTCCCCAGGGAGATTGCAAATCGGCCTGATTTTGTCGATAGCAGTCCGCCACACGTGGGACAGGGTGTGGAATTACGCTGGCAGCTTACTATAGCCAGCGCCGTACCCGCGACCGGTAGCGGCGATACGCGTCGCCAAATTTGCGCTCGAGATAGGCTTCCTCCCGGGCCACGACGCCCGTGCGGATAACCAGGGCGAAGGGCACCAGCGCGACCAGCAGCCAGAGGCTGTCGACGGCGATGGCGAGGCCGACGAGCCCGAGAAACATGCCGAGGTAGATCGGGTTGCGGGTGAAGCGATAGGGCCCGGTGTCGACGATGGTGGTGGTCGGCCGGTTGGTGGGTACCTTCGAGCCGGCCCGGGTGATGGTCGCGATCGCCCAGACGGCCAGCGCGAATGCCAGAGCAAACACCGCACCGCCGACCCAGCCCGCGGGCGCCGTCGCCGGCATGACGGGCAAGGGCATGAGCCAATGCAGGGCGAGCGCGGCAAGCACCGCGAGCGCCCATGCGATCGGCGGACGAATCATGACATTGGCGGTGTCTGCCGTGTCGCTCATCGCAAGATTGGTGAACCTATGCGCCGGTCGACGCAAGGTGCTGGGAAATCCCTACTCTGACCCCAACGCTTTCCCTACCTCAGCGTCCGCCGAGTTCGACGGACTGGCAGCCCCGCGAGTTCCGGGGACACCGAGTTCCGGCACCGAGTTCCGGGAGTTCCGGGGACACAATACTTATCTCAGTTCCCGGGAACTCGAGTTCGGTATTGTGTCCCCGGAACCCCGAGAACTCGAGTTCGGTATTGTGTCCCCGAACCCCTCCGAACCCGGAACTCCGGGAACTCAGGAACTCCGGGGACCGCGCAATCGTGCGCGGCCGCGGCCGGTCAGACCGCCGCCAATTCCAGAAATCGGGCGGCCGCGATCAGATCAGCGCGCAGCGCGGTGCGCCGTTGGGCAGCCGCCGCATCCTCGCCCCAGCGCTCGATCTGAAAGGTCTCGTCGAGCAGCGACAGCGCCCAGGCCTCTTCGGCGCTCAGCCGACGTTCGCGCAGCGCCAGCGCCAGGATCAAGGAGCCGGCGGCCCCTGTGGCGGCGAGCAGCCCGGTCAGGCTCGGTGCGTCGAGCGGCTCGAGCGCGACCCGGAGCGCGGCCAGCGCCGCGGCGGGTTGAGGTCGCGGCATCAGGCCCTGGGTCACCGCGAGCGGCGCGCCGTAGCGCAGCTCCGCCCAGTCGACCAGGGGCTGCCAGATCGCCGCCTGGCGCTCGACCAGATCGGGCGGCGCGTCGGCGCGGTAGCACAGCAGATCGGTGCCGCCGTAGCGCAGCAGCTCGTCGATCGCGGCGGTGCGCGCCGGCGCGACGCGGTCGAGCGCGGTCGCCATCAGCTGCATCAGCGGCATGGTGTGCGGCATCACGGTGTCGCCCTGGGCCGCCCACTCGGCGACGATCGCCGCGGCGAGCGCGCGCGTCGGCACGACCAGCACGCCGCCGACCGGGGTGTTGACTGGCTTGTCATCAAGCGCGACGCCGTAGCCGTCGGCATGGTCGATGACCGCGGCGCTGCGGTAGAGCCGCTTCATCGCGCACCGGCGGCCGGGCCGGCGACCAGTCGGGCGAGCAGCGGCACGACCTCCGCGACGCTCGCGACGACGTGCGCCGCGCCGGCGGCGCGCAGATCGTCGACCGCGTGATAGCCCCAGGCGACGCCGATCGGCAGCGCGCCGGCGGCGCACGCCATCGCGATGTCGAACGTCGTGTCGCCGATCATCACGGTTTCGTGGGGTGCGACGCCGGCCGCCTCGATGGCGCGCAGCAGCATCGCGGGATGCGGCTTGCCGGGCGGCACGTCACCGGTCTGTAAGGTCATGAACAGGCTGCCGAGCGCGTGACGCTCGAGCCCCGCCAGCAAGCCGCGGCGCGACTTTCCCGTCGCGATGCCGAGCGTGAAGCCGGCGCCGGCGAGCTCAGCCAACATGTCGGGGACGCCGGGGAACAGCACCTCGCGCCCCGCGGCGTCGGCTTGCGCGACCGAGAAACCCTCGCGATAGGCCTGCGCCAGCGCCTCGTGCCGGGCGGTCTCGAGCCCCGGCGCGAGCCGCGCCAGGCCTTCGACCAGCCGCAGACCGACGATGCCGCGAATCGCGTCGTCGGTCGGCGCCGGCAGCTCCCAGCGCGCGAACGCGGCGCGCACCGAGGCGATGATGACGTGCTGGCTGTCGACCAGCGTGCCGTCGAAATCGAACACGATCAGCTTCACGGCACTTGGCTTAGCCCGCCGGCGCGACTGGAGTCCATCGCCGAATCCCGGCCGCGCTTGCCACGGCGCGGCGCGCGCGATAAGGCCTCGCCATGGCGACGGCCCAGCACGGCGCGGACATCTTCGATCGGTCGGGTACGGTGCGGCGCCCTGCCCTCGCCCTGATGGTCCGCGAGATGCTCGACTATCTGGTGCCGGGCGACGTCGCGGGCGGCGCGCGCGTCGTCGCGAGCGCACCGCGCGGCGATGGACACCCGGTTCTGGTCTTGCCGGCGCTGCTCAAGAGCGACCGCGCGACCGTCTACCTGCGGCGCCACCTCGAGACGCTCGGCTATGTTCCCTACGGCTGGGAGCTCGGCACCAACATCGGCCCGACCGACTTGGCGCTCGAGGGCAGCGAGCGCCAGCTGCACGAGCTCAGCCGCCGACACGACCGCCGGGTCAGCGTGATCGGCCACAGCATGGGCGGCCTGATCGCGCGCGAGATCGCCAAGCGAGCGCCGCAGTCGGCGCGCCAGGTCATCACCTTGTGCAGCCCGTTCCGCCCGCCGATCGCGAGCAACGTCGAGTTGGTTTTCCGCTTGCTGTCGCCGTGGCACAGCGGGCGCGTCGCCGAGTTGTGGGCGAGCCTGCCCGGAACGCCACCGGTGCCGACCACCGCGATCTACACGTG
>JACQAI010000486.1 GCA_016195115.1 Pseudomonadota bacterium | reverse complement strand
CGACACCCCGAACCCGGGCGCGCTGGTGCGCGACCTCGGCACGGTCTGGGAGATCCGCCACAACACCTACAAGCCGTCGCCGTGCGGGGTCGTGCTGTTCCCGGTGATCGACGCCTGCCTGGCCGTGCGGGCGAAGCATCGCGTGACGGCCGACCAGATCGCGGGCGTCGTGGTCAAGGGGCATCCACTGCTGCTCGAGCGCACCGACCGCCCGAACGTCACGATCGCGCATCAGGCGCGGGTCAGCCTGCAGCACACCGCCGCGGTGGTCTTCCTCTACGGCGCCGCCGGCATCGTGCAATACGGTCAGGACTGCGTCGAGGCGCCGGCCGTGCGCGAGCTCAGCCGCAAGGTCACGGCCGTGGCCGATCCCACATGGTCGGTCGACAGCGCCGAGGTGACCGTGCGCACGACCGACGGCCGCACGCTCACCGAGCGCGTCGACGCCTGGCGCGGCTCTGTCGCGCGCCCGCTCAGCGACCGCGATCTCGAGGCCAAGCTGCGCGATGTCACCGAGGCGGTCGCGCCGTGGTGCGACACCGCGCGCCTGATCGAGACCGTGTGGGCGATCGACCGCCAGCCCGACGCCGCGGCGCTGATGCGGCTGGTCGTGCCGTGAGCACCCCCCCTCTCCCGCATCGCGGGAGAGGGGTTTATGATGGCGCGAGCTGAAGGGGAAGTGTGATGGATGCTTCGACGAGTCCGACCGCGCCCCTCGATCGCGTGTTGACCAACTGCCGGGTCATCGATCCGGCCAACAACATCGATGGCCGGTTGGACGTCGGCATCCGCGCCGGGCGGATCGCCGCGGTCGCCCCCGATCTGATCCGCCAGCCGCATCGCGGCGCGCTCGACCTCGGCGGCGCGGTGGTGACGCCGGGCTTCGTCGACGTCCACGTCCACGTCTACGAGTGGGTGACCAACTTCGGCGTCGCGGCCGACGCCGCCGGCGTGCATTCCGGCGCCACCACGATCGTCGATCAGGGCAGCACGGGGGCGTGGACGTTCGGCGGCTTCAAGGCCTTCATCGTCGATCCGGCGCGCACCGACGTGCGCGCCTTCGTGTCGATCAACGTCGCCGGCGCGCTCAAGGGCGGCATGGAGGGCGAGGCGCTGCACAATCCCGGCATGGTCCGGGTCGACGAGCTGGTCGGCCTCGCCGCGGCGCATCCGCGCGTCGTCCGCGGCTTCAAGTGTCACGGCGAGTCGGGCGCGCTGTCGCACTGGGACCTCGCCGTGTTCCTCAAGGCGGTCGAGGCCGGCAAGCGCGCCGGGCTGCCGCTCTATGTCCACACCGGCGAGCTGTTCCCGGTCGACGAGACGCACCGCCCGTCGCCCGAGGCGGTGCTGCCCAAGGTGCTGCCGCACCTCAAGCCGGGCGACATGCTGGCGCACGTCTACAGCTCCATGCCCGACGGCGTGGTCGGCCGCGGCAACCGGGTGCCCGACGTGGTGCGCGCGGCGCGCGACCAGGGCGTGCTGTTCGACCTCGGCCACGGCGTCAACCTGTCGTTCCGCATCGCGCGCATGATGATGGACGCCGGCATCTATCCCGACACAATTGGCTCTGATGTACATGGAGACTTCAACAGCTATCACGACCTTTCGATCCTCGATTACAGCCTGGCCGGCGCGGTCAACAAGCTGCTGGCGCTCGGCATGTCGCTGGGCGACGTCATCGCGCGGGTCACCGCGGCGCCGGCGCGCTTCCTCGGCGACGCGACGATCGGCGCGCTGACGCCGGGCAATCCCGCCGACCTCACGGTGCTCGAGCGCGTCGACGGCGATTGGACGTTCCGCGACTCCGAGGGCGAGCGCATCGCCGTGACGGCGCGCTGGGTGCCGCGCCTGGTGATCAAGGATGGCGACGTGATCGTGCCCGACTGCGGCCTGTTGTCCGATCTGCTGCCGGCCGACGGCCGCCCGCTCGGCGTGACGCGGCCATTCGCCGGCGTGCAGCAGGCGGCGGTCCCGGCGCGGCGCTAGGCCGCGCGTCCGGCGGCTAGGCGCCGCGGGGACCTGTTGCTAACCTGCCGCCCGCTCGGCCCGCGGCCGCATTGCGCGACGGGCGAAAACTCAGGGAGGACGCGTCTTGATCCGGGCATTTTCAGCGTTGACGGCGGCGGGCCTGGTGGTCGGCATCGCGGCAAGCGCGGCGGCGGCCGACGCGCATCGCGGCGGCGTGCTCAAGATCTATCACCGCGACAGCCCGCCGAGCGCGTCGATCCACGAGGAGGCGACGTTCTCGACCAGCATCCCGATGATGCCGGTATTCAACAACCTGGTCCTCTACAAGCAGGATGTGGCGCAGAACAGCATGAGCACGATCGTGCCCGATCTTGCGACCGCCTGGTCGTGGAGCCCCGACAACCTGAAGCTCACCTTCAAGCTGCGCGAGGGCGTCAAGTGGCACGACGGCAAGCCCTTCACGGCAAAGGACGTGAAGTGCACGTGGGACTTGCTGATGGGAAACGCGAGTCAAAAATTTCGCAAGAATCCGCGCCAGAGCTGGTACGAGAACGTCACCGACGTGACGGCCAATGGCGATTTCGAGGCGACCTTCGCGCTGAAACGGCCGCAGCCGTCGCTGCTCGCGCTGCTCGCCTCGGGCTATACGCCGGTCTATCCGTGCCACGTCGGTCCGGCGCAGATGCGTACGCATCCGATCGGCACCGGGCCGTTCAAGTTCGTCGAGTTCAAGCAGAACGAGTCGATCAAGATCGTGCGCAATCCGGACTATTGGAAGAAGGATCGGCCTTATCTCGACGCCATCGAGTTCACCATCATCCCCAACCGCTCGACCGCGATCCTGGCCTTCGTCGCCGGCAAGTTCGACATGACCTTCCCGACCGAGGTGACGGTGCCGCTGCTCAAGGACATCGTGTCCCAGGCACCGCAGGCGGTATGCAAGCTGGTGCCGACCAACATCAGCATCAACCTGATCGTCAACCGCGAGTCGCCGCCCCTCGACAACCCCGATGTCCGCCGCGCGACCGCGCTTGCGCTCGACCGCAAGTCCTTCATCGACATTCTCTCGGAGGGCAAGGCCGACGCCGGCGGCACCATGCAGCCACAGCCCGAGGGGGTGTGGGGCATGCCGCCCGAGATGCTGAAGACGATCCCCGGCTATGGCGACGATCTGGCGGCCAGCCGGGCCGAGGCGCGCAAGCTGATGGAGAAGGCCGGCTACGGACCGAACAAGCGGCTCGCCCTGAAGATCTCGACGCGCAACATCCCGACCTACCGCGATCCCGCCGTGATCCTGATCGACCAGCTCAAGGAGATCTACATCGACGCCGAGCTCGAGGTCGTCGAGACCGCCAACTGGTTCTCGAAGGTCGCGCGCAAGGACTACGCGATCGGCCTCAACCTGACCGGCAACGCCGTCGACGACCCCGACCAGTCATTCTATGAGAACTACGCCTGCGGATCGGAGCGCAATTATACGCGCTACTGCAACAAGGAGCTCGAGGTCCTGTTCGACAAGCAGTCGATGGAGACCGATCTCGAGAAGCGCAAGAAGCTGGTCTGGGAGATCGACAAAAAGCTCCAGGACGACGTCGCGCGTCCGATCATTCTCCACGGCCGGGCGGCAACCTGCTGGCAGCCGCAGGTCAAAGGTGTCACCCTCATGGTCAACAGCTCGTACAACGGCTGGCGTTTCGAGGACGCCTGGCTCGACCGGTAGCCTTAACGGCCGGCGTAGCCTGGGCGAGGGGAGCGGGAGCGTGACGTCCTATCTGATCAGGCGCTTCGGTCTCATGGTCCTGACCTTGTTCGGGATCTCGGTGATCATCTTCGTGTTGCTGCGCGTGGTGCCCGGCAACATCGCCGACATCCTGTTCGACGCTGCCGGCATGATCAACGAGGCCGAGAAGCGCGAGCTCGAGCAGGCGTTCGGGCTCGATCGCCCGATCCCGGTGCAGTACGCGTCATGGATCGGCGGCCTGCTCCAGGGCGATCTCGGCTACTCCTACGTGTCGGAGCGGCCGGCGATCGCCGAGATCGCGCCGCGCATCCCGACGACCGCCAAGCTGGCGGCCTTGGCGCTCGGCTTCTCGGTGCTGCTCGGCGTGCCCTTGGGCGTGATCAGCGCGGTGCGGCAGAACACCGGGCTCGACTATCTGCTGCGCGTGCTCAGCCTGAGCGGCCTGTCGATGCCGTCGTTCTGGCTCGGGCTCCTGATCCTGATGGCGTTCGTCGCCTACTTCGGCGCCATCCCGATCTACACCGAGCCGCCCCAGACGTGGTGGGACGAGCTGCTGCTGTTCAGCGTCCCGGCGGCGGCGGTCGGCTTCCGCAGCTCGGCGCTGCTGATGCGGCTGACCCGCTCCTCGATGCTCGAGGTCATGCGCCAGGACTACATCCGCACCGCGCGCTCCAAGGGCGCGTCGGAGACCACCGTCAACTTCCATCACGCGTTGCGCAACGCGGTCCTGCCGATCGTCACCGTGATCGGCATCGAGGCCGCGTTCCTGATGGGCGGCTTGATCGTCACCGAGACGGTGTTCAACATCCCGGGCGTCGCGCGGTATCTGGTCGAAGCGATTCGCTGGCGCGACTATCCGATCGTCCAGAACCTGGTGATGTTCATTGCCGTGATCGTCGTCACGGTCAATTTCATCGTCGACATGACGTACGCGGCGCTCGATCCGCGCATCCGCTACTCCGACTAGGGGATAGAGCATGGCCGCCGTCGACGTCGACAGCGAACTCGTCAAGGCCGGAGCCTCGGTGCGCGGCGGCTGGGGTCAGCTCCGCTTCTTCGCGCGGCGCTACCCGTTGGGCGCGATCGGCGGGGTGCTGATGGCGCTGTTCGTGCTGTCGGCCCTGTTCGCCGATCTCATCACGGCCTACAGCCCGCTCTCGACCAACGCCGCGATCTCGCTGGCGCGGCCCAGCACCGCGCATTGGCTGGGCGCGGACTTCATGGGCCGCGACGTCTACAGCCGGATCATCTACGGCGCGCGGATCTCGCTCGCGGTCGGCATCGGTGCCACCGTGCTCGGCGGCACCTTCGGCATCGCCATCGGCTTGATGTCGGGCTATCTCGGCGGCTGGGTCGATCTCGCGACCCAGCGCGTCATCGACATGCTCCAGGCGCTGCCCTTGCTGGTGCTCGCGCTCGTCATGGCGGCGTCGCTCGGGCCGTCGCTGCAGAACACCATCATCGCGATCGCGAT